>CAYYIK010000013.1:0-10204 GCA_964471955.1 uncultured Thermoanaerobaculia bacterium
TTCGCCCGCACCTACGGCTTCTGGCGCTTCATGACCGACCTCGAGCGCGCCGAGGTGCGCGGCTATCTCGACCTGTTCTATTCGCTGCAGATGCGGCCGCGGGCGGCGGCGCGACCGTCCTGATCGTCGAGTCAGCCGGGCGGCGGCAGGGCGGCGCGGGCCTCGGCGCCGTCCAGCGCGAAGATCGCCTCCGGCACCGGGCGGGGCTCGTAGGCGCGGATGCGGACCGACAGCGGATCGCCGACCTGGCCGACGTCCTTGGCGGCGATCTCCTCGGGCACCCGCCCCGCCGCGTCGCGCCAGCTCTTGAACTCGACCAGGCGCAGGACGCGGCCGCCGGCGTCCCGGAACTCGGCGCGCAGCGGCAGGCCGCTGGCGCGCGAGACGACCCAGCGCACCCGCGGCGGCGACACCTCCGGCCGGGCCGCTTCGAGGTCGAAGGTGACCACTCCCGACTCCTCGCGGGCGGCGACCGGGCGGAAGTCGCGCGACAGGCGCAGGCCGAGCAGCTGATCGAGCGCCGCGCCGCCGGCCGGCGCGAGCGCCGCCGACAGGCGCACCGGGTCGCGCGCCCCCGGAGTCAGCAGGAAGACGTCGGCGCCGCGCCGCAGCACGTACTTGCCGCGCTCGCGTTCGGCCAGGAAGCGCACCAGCGACAGCTCCTCGCCGCGCCGCCAGATTTCGAGGGCGACCTCGGGACTCGTGCCGGCGGCGCCGCGGCGCACCACCAGTTCGAGCCGCAGCTGCTCGGGCGCGCGTGCGAACGGGTCGCTCGCCGCGAGCAGGCGGGCGTGGCTCGCCGACAGCTCGGCCGCGAGCGGCGCCGCCAGGAGCGCCAGGGCGCCGAGCAGCAGGAGTCGCTTCACGTGTGCCCCAGGGCGTCGATGATCACCAGGCGTGCGGCGCGCAGCGCCGGCAGCAGGGCGGCGACGAGCAGGACGACGAGCATCAGCAGCGCGGCGCCGAGGAAAGCCTCGGGAACGACGGCTAGCTCGAGGTCGATCGGGTCGACGGCTCCGGGGGGCGGCGGCATGTGGAGATCGAGTGCATTGATCGTGCCGATGCCCGCCAGGCCGAACAGGCTGCCGGCGACGGCGCCGAACAGCCCGAGCCAGGCCGCCTCGACGAGCAGCAGCGCGGCGATCTGGCCGCGCCCGGTGCCGATGGCGCGCAGGGTGCCGATCTCGCGCACCCGCTCCATCACCGACATCACCAGCGTGTTCGAGGCCGCGAGGACGACCAGCACGCCGACGATGGCGCCGAGGAAGACGAAGATTCCGAGGTAGAGCCCGCGCACCTGGCCGTAGAAGGGGGCCCGCTCGGACCACGGCGTGACGGCGAGCGGACGGCCGGCGAGCCGGATCCGCACCTGCTCGAGCGCCGCGCCGGTCGATTGCGTCGCGTCGAGCGCCACCAGCAGGTTGGAGACCCGGTCGGTGCCGGCGAGGCGCTGGGCGCTGGCGAGCGGCAGTTTGATCCAGCGCGTGTCGAGTTCGGCGACTCCGGTCGTCACCAGGCCGGCGACCTCGACGTCGAGGGCGTCGAGCGTGCCGCTCTCGGTCTGCGCCACCAGGGTGACGCGATCGCCGGCGGCGACGCCGAGCGTCGAGGCGAGGCCGAGCGCCAGCAGCGCCTGATCGGCGCCCGGCGCGGGAGGCGCCGCGGCGAGCGCCTCGCCCTCGCGCACCCGGGTCTCGAAACCCATGCGCGCCTCCCGTTCGGGCTCGACGCCGACGGCCACGAACGAGGCGGAGCGACCCGCGGGAGTCTGCGCGAGGCCCATCAGATGGAGGTTGGCGCCGACCGCGGCGACGTGCGGCAGCGTCTCGAGCTCGTCGCGCAGGGTGCGCCAGTCGCCGAAGGCGGCGCTCGGCGCGCGGTCGAGGGCGCCTGGCCGCGTCGCGACGGCCTCGGCGTCGGCGATCTCCAGGTGGCCGAGGCCGCCGTGGATCATCGCCTCGCGCAGCCCGTCGAAGGAGAAGCGGACGAAGCCCGCGGTCAGCACCATCGCCGCCGTGCCGGCGGCCACGATGGCGAGCGACAGCAGGGTGCGGCGGCGGTTGCGCGCCAGGTTGCGCAGGGCCAGCCGGGCGAGATCGGCGGCTCTCACCCGGGATCTCCGCCGACCCGCAGGTCGCTCTCGACCCGTCCGTCGTGCAGACGGACGATGCGCGGCGCGCGCTCGACGAGCAGCGGGTCGTGGGTCGAGACGACAACCGTCGTTCCCGTAGCGGCGCCCAGCTCGGCGAGCAGCTCGAAGACACGCAGCGCGTTGTCCGAGTCGAGGTTGCCGGTCGGCTCGTCGGCCAGCACGGCGCGCGGCCGGTGGACGAGCGCGCGCGCCACCGCCACGCGCTGGCGTTCGCCGCCGGAGAGGCGGTCGGGGCGGTGGTCGAGGCGGGCGGCCAGGCCGACCCGCTCGAGCTCGGTCACGGCGCGCTCGCGCCGCTCGCGCCGCGGGATGGCGTCGATGAGCAGCGGCAGTTCGACGTTCTCGACCGCGCTGAGCACCGGCACCAGATGGAAGGCCTGGAAGACGAAGCCGAGCCGCCGCCGACGCAGCAGGGTGCGGCCGTGCTCGGAGAGGGCGGCGACGTCGCGCCCCTCGACCCGGATCTGGCCGGCGTCGGGTCGGTCGAGGGCGCCGAGCAGGTGGAGCAGGGTCGACTTGCCGCTGCCCGACGGGCCGGCGATGACCACCAGCTCTCCCTCGCCGATCTCGAGGTCGACGCCGGCGAGCGCCTGCACGACGGACTCTCCGACGCGGAAGGCGCGGGCGACGGCGCGGGCGGCGAGTACCGGCACGGCGTCCGGGGTGGCTGCGGAGCTGGAGCGGATGGCGGGCACGGCGCCGGCATTCTAAGCCGCGCGGCGATAGGATCCGGGAAATGAACACCAGCGTCGAGAACCGCCCCGCCGTCGCCTCCACCCTCGCTCCCCGGCAGCTCTTCGAGGAGCTGCGCCGTGGTGTGCTCGGGCAGGACCGGGCGCTGCGCTTCGTCGCGGTGGCGGTGCACAAGCACGTCCTCGGCAAGGTCTCCGGCAACATCCTGCTGATCGGCTCGTCGGGCACCGGCAAGACGACGATCATGAACAACATCCAGCGGCTCTACGACTCGGTCGAGGAGCTGGCGGCCTTCCGCGCCGTGACCATCCTCAACGCCAACCTGCTGGTCGACTCCGAGCGCACCGAATTCCGCGCCGACCGGCTGCTGGCGGCCGTCGAGCAGCGCGCCCGCCTGGTGGTGGGCGAGCACCCGACGCACGCCCAGCTGGCCGAGGCGATCGGCCGGGCGACCGTCTGCATCGACGAGATCGACAAGATGTCGACGCTGCTGGGCGGACGCCCCAACCCGATCGGCGTGGTGCTGCAGCAGGGGCTTCTGACGCTGATGGAGGGGGAGACGCTGGCCTTCCGCCTGCGCGCCTTCAAAGACGGCGTCGAGTGCGAGGAGGTGGTGCCGATCGACACCCGCAAGATGATGTTCATCTGCGGCGGCGCCTTCGAGGGCCTCTACGACCAGGTCTACAACCGGGTCGCCAAGTCGGGCTCCGGCGAGCGGCTGAAGACCGAGGCGGTGCGCACCGCCGACGGTTCGGTGCGTCTGGAGACCCGCTTCTCCCTCGCCGACTACCTGAAGATGAAGGACCTGTTCGACTTCGGCATGGTGCCGCAGTTCATGGCGCGCTTCGACAAGGTCGTGGTGCTCAACGACCTCGACACCGGCGTGCTCAAGGAGATCCTCCTGCACTCGGTCGACTCGCCGCTCGCCCGCACGCGGCGCTACTTCGAGGCGATCGGCATCGAGCTCGACATCGAGGACCTGGCGGCCGGGCTGATCGCCGAGCGGGCGGCGCAGGAGAACCGCACCGGCGCGCGGGCGCTGCGCGACGTTTTCGCCGAGGTGGTCAACCCGGTCGAATTCGATCCCGGGCGCGAGGCCGGGGAGGGCGAGAGCGGCGGCGCCCGGCCGGTCATCCGCATCGACGCCGCGCGCGTCCGCCGCATCCTCAAGTAGCCCCGGGGCGCCATGCCGAAGTCCGCCGCGCGCGCGCTGCTCGCCCTGCTCTTCGTCGCGCTGGCGGCGCTGATCGCCCTGCGCGAGCTGCCGCGCCGGGACCGTCTGGTCGGCGACGAGGCGACCTACCTGATGCAGGCCGAAAGCCTCGCCTTCGACGGCGACCTCGAGTTCACCCGCGGCGACCACGATCGCTTCGTCGCGCTCCACGGGGTGAAGCCCGAGGGGCTGATCCTCCAGAGCGCCGACGACGGCGGGACGATCACCTACAGCAAGCCGGCCGCCTACGCGGTGGCGATCGCGCCGTTCGTCCGCCTGGCGCCGCGGCGGGGGGCCGAGCTGGCCAACCTCGTCTTCCTCGCGCTGGCGGCGGCGCTGGCGACGCGGTCGCTCGAAGGGCGCCTGGGCGAGGCGGCGGCCCTC
Source organism: uncultured Thermoanaerobaculia bacterium (assembly GCA_964471955.1). Taxonomy (GTDB): domain Bacteria; phylum Acidobacteriota; class Thermoanaerobaculia; order Multivoradales; family JAGPDF01; genus JACTMI01. Next base: position 4,443 of record CAYYIK010000013.1, read on the forward strand.
TGGGTCGCCGTCTGGATCTTCGCCTCGGTCGTCTTCGCCGGGGTCTTCTGGCGCCAGGCGGATCTCTTCCTGCTCAGCCTCGTGGCGGCGGCGCTCGCGCTCGCCTTCCTGCCCACCGACGGGGAGGCCTCCCGGCTCGCCGCGCCCCAGCGCTGGTGGGCGGTCGCCGGACTGCTCGCGCTGGTCGTGCTGGCCAAGCCGATCTATGCCCCGCTGCTGCTGCCGGTGGCCCTGGCGGCGCGCGGCGAGCGGCGCGCCCTGGCGCGGCTCGCCGCCGGCGGGGTGGCGGCGGCGCTGCTGCTGGTCGGTCTCGCGGTGGCGCGCGGCGCCGCCTGGTCGAGCTATCGGGCCGAGCGGCAGTCGTTCCAGTCGCCGGAGGGGTTCCCGGGAGTCGACTTCGCGGCCAGCGAGTGGCGGCGGATCGTCGACCAGCGGGGGAGCCACCAGTGGCGGATCGACTCGACCTTCGAGCCGCGCCAGACGGCGTGGAACGTCGCCTATCTGCTGGTCGGCCGGCACGTCGGACTGCTCCCCTACTTCCTGCCGCTGCTGCTCGGACTGGTGGCGCTGCGCGCCGACGCGGCGCGAGTGGCGCTGCTGCTGGCCGCCGGCGCGACCCTCGCGGCGCTGCTCTGGATCCGGCCGGAGAACTTCTGGGGGGGCGGCGGAGCGCTGGCCAACCGCTACTTTCTCCCCCTCTACCCCGCCTTCTGGTTCCTCGCCGGGCGGCGCCGCAGCGCGCTCTGGCCGGTCGCGGCGGCGCTCGCCGCGCTCCCCTGGATGCTGCCGCTCTGGATCTCCCCGGCGCGCCCCTTCGTCGACGCGCGCGGCGGCTACGGCCACGTATCGGCGGCGGCGCGGCGCCTGCTCCCCTACGAGACGACGCAGTCGCACCTGAAGCCTTCGGGCAGCGAGGACGTCATCCACGGCGGCCTCTGGGTCAAGTCGCTCTCGCCGGTGACGCGGGCCGAGAAGGCGGGGGAGCGGCTGCGCCTGCGCGGCGCCGGCGCGGCCGAACTGCTGTTCGCCTCGGCGACGCCGGTCGAACGACTGGAGCTGGTGCTCGACTCGCCGTTCGCCGCGCAGGTCGCGGTCCGGGGCGGCAGGGTTCTCGACCGCTCGGTCGACGACGGGCGGCTGCGCCTGATCCTGGCGCCGCGGGTGCGCGCCCGGCACGCCTCCTGGTGGTCGGCCGAGCCCTGGTGGTTCTACCGCCTGAGCCTCGAAGCGCCGGCCCCGTGGGCTCGTTCGGTGCTCACTCTGCGCCGCGCGCCGGAGCCGGGCGTCGCCGACGCTCCATCAGGCGGATCGTGAGCGTCGCGCCGGCGGCGCAGCGCAGCCGGACCTGGTCCCGCTCGATCGCTTCGACCAGGCAGCCGGCCACCCCCTCGCGGAGGCCGAGCAGGCGGCCGTTGAGCATCGCCACGGGCGTCTCCGGCGACCAGGCGATCCCGCCCAGTTCGATCGCCGTTCCATCCGCCAGCACCGCCCGGCGCAGATAGGTCCCGTCCGCCACGGGGACCGGCTCCGGCTTCGCCGGCGCTCGCGACCCGGAATCCTCACCGGAGGCGGCCGCCGCCGCAGGGCGTCCCGCGGGGGCCGGAGCGGCGGGCCGGGGCCCGGTGGCCGCCGCGGCAACGGTCTCTGCGGCGACGGCTGGCGCGCTCGGTGCGAGCGCGGTCGGGAGCTGCGCAGGCACCCTCGCGGGCGCCTCGGAAGCGGCGACCGGGGCGGCGACCGCCTCCGTCGGAACGGCGACCGGCGCGGCCGGGGGAGCGGGGCGCAGGCGCCAGACGGCGAGGCCGCCCGCCGTCGCGGCGAGGACGGCCAGGGCGGTGAGTCCGCGCAGCCGGCGGCCGCGGCGACGGGCGACGAAGGGTTGCGCCGCCGCGCCGAGCAGCGGCTCGGGGAGCTGGCGGGCGCGCCCCTCGCGCTGGGCGGCCTCGCGCTGGGCCTTCTTGAGCGCCTCCGAGACCAGGCTCACGAGACCCTCCCTTCGAGCTCGCGGATGGCGCGGCGGACGTGCCGCCCCTCGAGACGTTCGACCCCCTCGACGTAGCCGGCGAGCAGCGCCGTGTCGCAGACCGCGTTGATCAGCCGCGGGATGCCGCGCGAGTAGCGGTGTACCCGGCGCAGCGCCCAGGGGGTGAGCGCCGGGCGCCCGTTGCCCCCGGCGACCTGCATGCGCCAGTGGACGTACAGGGCCGTCTCCTCGCGGTCGAGCGGCGTCAGGTGGAAGCGCACCGTGATGCGCTGGCGCAGCTGGCGCAGGCCGCGGTCGTCGAGCAGGTCGCGCAGCTCCGGCTGGCCGATGAGGACGATCTGGATCAGCTTGCGGCGGTCGGTCTCGAGGTTGGAGAGCAGGCGGATCTGTTCGAGCAGCTCGGCCGACAGGTCCTGCGCCTCGTCGATGATCAGCACCACGTCGTTGCCGGCCGGCACCTGGGCGAGCAGGAACTCGTTGAGCCGCTCGAGGTAGAGCGCCCGGTCGCTGCGCCCGGGCGGCTCGATGCCGAGCTCGACGAGGATGGTGCGCAGCAGCTGCGGCGCCGACAGCACCGGGTTGAGGATCAGCGCCGTGCGAAACGACGGCCCCAGCTGCTCGAGCGCGGCGCGGCAGAGCGTCGTCTTGCCGGCCCCCACCTCGCCGGTGATCTGCACGAACCCCTTGCGCTCCCGGATGCCGTAGAGCAGGTGCTCGAGCGCCTCGCGATGCCGCGCCGAGAGGAAGAGAAAGCGCGGATCGGGCGTCAGCGAGAAGGGGGGTTCGCGGAAACCGTAGAAATCGAGGTACATCGGCGCGGCGATTCTGGCACGCTGGCACGCCGGCGACCGGGCCGATAGGCTCGGGCGGTCCGGGAGGTTCGATGACGCGAGAAGAGGCCTGGGGTCTGGTCGAGGCACACGTCGAGGCGGCGGGGTTGCGCCGTCACATGCTGGCCGTCGAGGCGGCGATGCGCTTCTACGCCGGCCGGCTCGGCGAGGACGCCGACCTGTGGGGGCTCGCCGGCCTGCTGCACGACTGGGACTGGGAGATCCACCCGACGCTCGAGGCGCACCCGAAGGAGGGGATCGAGCGGCTGCGCGGGGCGGGCTGCCCGGAGCCGGTCGTGCAGGCGATCCTGGCGCACAACCCCGCCGGCACCGGGGTCGAAGCGGTGAGCGTGATGGACTTTGGGCTGCGCGCCTGCGACGAGATCACCGGCCTGGTGAGCGCCGCCGCCCTGGTGCGGCCGACCAAGGACGTGCGCGACGTCGAGGTCAAGTCGATCCGGAAGCGCTGGAAGGAGAAGGCGTTCGCCGCCGGGGTCGATCGCGACGAGGTCGAGCGGTCCACCGCGGATTTCTCGCGGGTCGCCTTCGCCGGCCAGCTCGAGCTCGCCGACCACATCGGCAACGTGCTCGCCGCCATGCAGGGGGTCGCCGCGGAGCTCGAGCTCGACGGCCGCCTGGTGAGGCCCGCTTGAAGCGCGCCCTGCCGGCGGCGGTGCTGGTGGTCGCGGTGGCCGCCGGGGGCTGGTGGGCCGGACGGGCCGGGTGGGGGCCGCCGGTCGGCCGCTCGATGACGCTCGCCGAGGCCCCGGTCGGTGGACTCGCGACGCCGTCGACGCGGACCCTGCCGGAGCTGCCCGAGGGGGAGGTGCGCAACGTCGTGCTGGTCGTGGCCGACGGCATGGGAGTTGCGCAGTCCGCCGCCGCCCGCCTGCGCGCCTTCGGCCCCGAGGGGCGCTTCTTCTTCCAGCGTTTCCCGGTCGTCGGGCTGATGGCCACGCATCCGGCGGCGGGCCTGGTCACCGACTCGGACGCCGGCGCCACCGCCTTCGCCAGCGGCGCCAAGACCGCCAACACCCGCGTCGGCACGGCGCCGGACGGCCGGCCGCTCACCAGCCTGGTCGAACTGGCGGCGCGCGCCGGCTGGGCGACCGGCGTGGTGACCTCGACCCAGGTCTTCGACGCCACGCCCGCATCCTTCCTCGCCCACGTCGAACGCCGGCGCGACTACGACGCCATCCTCGACCAGCTCCTCGCCTCGCCGGTCGACCTGCTGGCGGGCGGCGGCCGCGAGCGCTTCCTGCCCGAGGCGGCCGGCGGGCTGCGCACCGACGGGCGCGACCTGCTGGCCGAGGCGGCGGCGCGGGGCGCCCGGGTGGTGACCGACCTCGAGGCGCTGGCGGCCGCCGACGGCCTGCCGCTCTGGGCGATCTTTCCCGGCGGCGTCCTCGGCGAGGAGCCGGCGCGCCCGGACGTCGCCGACCTCACCGAGCGCGCCCTCGATCTGCTCGCCGCCGAGGCGCAGCGGCGCGGCAGCGGTCTCTTTCTCGTCGTCGAGGAGGAGGGGATCGACACCGGCGCGCATCACAACGACCTCGACCGGATGACCGCGGCGGCGCTGCGCCTCGACCGTGCCGTCGAAGCGATTCTCGGATTCGCCGCCGGACGCAGCGACACCCTCGTCCTGGTCCTCTCCGACCATTCGACCGGCGGCCTGGCGATCGACAACACCTCGGACGCGACGACGCTGCGCGTCGCCTGGACCAGTGGCCGGCACGCCGGCGAGCCGGTGGCGATCTACGCCTGGGGACCGGCGGCGGCGGCGCGCCGCTTCTCCGGTTTCCTCGACAACACGCGGATCTTCGACCTCGTCGCCGAGTCGGCGGGGCTCGCGGTCGCGCCCGGAGAGGGAGGGGAATCGTGAGACGTCTCCTGCTGCTGTCCAACTCGACCCAGCACGGCCACGGCTACCTCGACCACGCCATCGACGAGATCCGCGGGCATCTGGCCGGGGCCTCCCGCCTGCTCTTCGTCCCCTTCGCGCTGCACGACCGCGCCGGCTACGCGGCGAAGGCACGGGAGCGCTTCGCGCCGCTCGGCATCGAGGTGGACGAGCTGCTCGCGGCGACCTCCGGGGCGCGCCAGGTGGAGAGCGCCGAGGCCGTCTTCGTCGGCGGCGGCAACACCTTCCGCCTGCTCAAGACGTTGCGCGAGGCGGGGCTGGCGGTGCCGCTGCGCGAACGCGTCCTCGGCGGCATGCCCTACCTCGGAGCCTCGGCGGGCATCAACATCGCCGCGCCGACCATCCGCACCACCAACGACATGCCGATCGTCGAGCCGCCGGACTTCGAGGCGCTCGGCCTGGTGCCCTTCCAGATCAACCCGCACTACCTCGACCCGCCGCCCGACTCGACCCACATGGGCGAGACGCGCGAGCAGCGCATCCTCGAATTCCTGGAGGAGAACGAGCGGCCGGTGGTGGGCCTGCGCGAAGGGGGCTGGCTGGCGGTCGCCGGAGCGGCGGGGCGGATCGGTGGCCTGGCCGGGGCCCGCATTTTCCGGCGCGGTGCACCGCCGGAGGAGCGGGCGCCGGGGGCGCCGCTCGACGACCTGCTCGCCGGCTGAGTTCGGGCGGCACGGGGCGATATCATGCGCCCATGCTGAAAGTCCGCACCCACGTCGGGGACACCCCGCTGGTCGAGGTCGAGGGGATCCTCGCCAAGCTCGAATGCGCCAACCCCTGCGGCAGCATCAAGGACCGCATCGGCAAGTACATCCTCGAGGAGAGCCGTCGGCGGGGGCTGCTGGCGCCCGGCCAGGGGATCGTCGAGGCGACGAGCGGCAACACCGGCATCGCGTTCGCCTGGTTCGCCCGGCAGATGGGGCATCCGGTCACCATCGTGATGCCCGAGGACATGACCGAGGAGCGCAAGCAGATCATCCGCAACCTCGGCGCCGACCTGGTGCTCTGCTCGAAGGAGGGGAGCTTC
>CAYYIK010000013.1:10304-53055 GCA_964471955.1 uncultured Thermoanaerobaculia bacterium
GCGATCGAAGCGGCGCTCCACATCCAGCGCCAGTACGGCCACTGCGTCGGCATCTCCTCGGGCGCCAACTTCCTCGCAGCGCGCCGCCTCGCCGGGCGCTTCGGCACGGTGGTCACGATCTTCCCGGACGGCTACACGAAGTACCAGTCGCGCGGTCTGGTGCACTGCGAGCCCGGCCGCTGCCCCCACGAGCACGCCCTGGTCGTTCAGATCCTCGAGGAGTGACGCCCGCCGGCGGGCCGGCCCACGCCCGATGCGACCGCGGGCTCAGTGCCCGCGCGCGACGGCGCGGGCGGCGATCCGGTCGATCAGGCCCGGCGCGAACATCCGGACCCAGCGGCCGACCCTGCCGCGGGCGGAGAGCAGCGCCATCCGGCGCCGCTTGCGGGCCGCCGCGAGCGCCAGATCGGCGCAGCGCTCGGCGGTCATGAGCTTCGACTCCCGCATCGGGCTCGCGCCGAGCGGCCGGCCGTCGGGGCCGAGGGCGCGGCGGTGGATCTCGGAGAGGACGAAGTCGGGGCAGACCAGGGTCACCGAGACGCCGCTGCCCGCGAGTTCGACGCGCAGCGCATCGAAGAATCCGTGGAGCGCGTGCTTGGTGGCGGCGTAGCCGGTGCGGGTGGGCACGCCGGTGAGGCCCGCCAGGCTCGACATCACGACGATACGGCCGCGGCTCGCCTTCAGGTGGGGGAGCGCGCGCCAGGTGGTCCAGGCCGGCCCCAGGTAGTTGACCCGCACGAGCTTCTCGAAGACCGAAGGGTCGGCGATCTCGTCGAGCCGGGCCCACATGTCCTGGCCGGCATTGAGCAGGAGCAGGTCGAGACGGCCGAAGGCGGCGACCGTCCGGTCGACGATCGCCGTGGCGTCGCTCTCGACGCCGATGTCGGCGGCGAGCACGACCGCCTCACCACCGCGCTGGCGGGCCAGCGCGGCGACCGCCTCGAGCGCCGCGGCGTCGCGTCCGACCAGCGCCAGTCTCGCCCCTTCGCCGGCGAGCGCCAGCGCGAGCGCCCGCCCGATGCCGCTCGAGGCGCCGGTCAGCAGGACGGCGTGGTCGGCGAAGGTCATGGGCATGGGCGGCCGCAACCGCCCGCACGAGGATACCGCCGTCCTGCCCGGGTTGCGCGGCGGGTGGCCCCGGGGCCTCAGCCGCGGTCCCGATCCCCCGGCTTCCCCTTCTGCGGCTTCTTCGGTCCGCGCGGCTTGTCGTCGCCCCCGGGCTTGCCCGGCTTGGGCCGCCTCCCTCCGCCCGGCTTGTCGACCTCCAGTCCGCGGCGGCCGTGCTTGCCGGTCTCGCGCGCCAGCTCCCGGTGGATGTCGGAGAAGTCACGACCCTCCCGGCGCAGGCGCGCGATGCGATCGGGCGGGATCCGGTAGTGATCGCGGCAGAGCCGCAGGTTGACCAGGTTGACGACGTCCACGTCCGAAAGGCGAATCGACCGCCACTGCGCCCGTGGCGTCTTCTTGAAGTGGCCCCAGGCCTTGCCGTAGGGCGGCCCGGGATCCCGGGGCAGTGCCACGTGGAAGAGCTCGGGGCCGGACTCGAACCGCAGCGCGATTTCGAGGAAGGAGAGACCGCTCCGGTGGAGGCGTACGATCTCCTCCGGAGCCTGTCGCAGTTCACGCGACAGCAGCCCGACCACGGGCAGCTGCTCGTGCGGCAGGCCGTCCTCGAGCAGTCGGACGATCAGCGGCTCGGGCAGGCCGAGCGTCTCGTGCACGGCGCGATGCAGGTCGGCCAGCGGTTCGAGCGGTCCGAGGTCGGGCCGGGCGGCGCTCGGCAGCAGCAGCGCCGTGGCGACAAGCAGCGCGTACTTCGACGTCTTTCGCATGGATACCTCCTGGGAAGACCGCACCGCCCGGAAACGGGAGCAGGAAGGGTGCCAGGCGGCACCCGGCCGCCGTTGTCGCCCCCGACTTGACGGCCGGGTCCCCTCGATGTATCCTTTCATCCGGATTTACGAATGAAGTTGCAGCCCTCCCCCGAGTCCTTCGTCGCCCGCGCCGGTTCGCTGGCCGAACCCGCGCGCCTGCGCGTGCTCGCCCTGCTCGACGGGCACGAGCTGCCCGTGGCCGAACTCGCCGAGATCCTCCAGCTCCCCCAGTCGACGGTGTCGCGTCACCTCAAGGTGCTCGCCGAGCAGGGGTGGATCGCCGCGCGCGGCGAAAGGACAGCGAATCTCTACCGGATGCTCGACGGCGACCTGCCCGAGCCGGCGCGCCGGCTCTGGCAGCTGGCGCGCGAGGAGATGCGTGGCTGGCCGGCGCTCGAACACGACCGGCTCCGGCTCGAGCGCTGCCTCGAAAGGCGCCGTGGCTCGGGAGACTTCTTCGCGAGCGTCGCCGACGAGTGGGACCACCTGCGCCGCGAGCTCTACGGCGAGCGCTTCACCGACGACGCGCTGCGCGAGCTGCTGCCAGCCGACTGGACGGTGGCCGACCTCGCCTGCGGATCGGGCTCGGTCGCCGCGCTGCTGGCGCCGCGCGTCGCGGAGGTGATCGCGGTCGACCTGTCGCCCGAGATGCTCGAGGCGGCGAGCCGCCGGATCGGCGCCGCGGCGGCGCCCGGCGGCAACGTCGACCTGCGCCAGGGCGCGCTCGAGCAGCTGCCGATCGCCAGCGCGAGCTGCGACGCCGCCCTGCTGCTGCTGGCGCTGACCCACGTCGAGGAGCCCGCGCGGGCGCTGGCCGAGATGGCGCGCATCCTCAAGCCCGGCGGCCGCGCCGTCGTCGTCGACCTGCTGCACCACGACCGCGAGGAGTTCCGCCGCCGCATGGGCCAGCGCCGCAACGGCTTCGACGCCGCCAACCTCGCGGCGCTGCTCACCGAGGCCGGCCTCGAAGGCGTGTCCTGCTCGCCGCTGCCAACCGACCCCGCGAGCAAGGGCCCGGCCCTCCTGCTCGCCGCCGGCTCCCGCCCCGCCGCGCCGCGCGACGAGCGCGCACCGCGAGCCCGGACCGCCGGAAGCACCGCGACAGAACCTGCTCGCGAGACCTCCCACGCGTCTTCGCGCCGCCCCGCCGGACAACCCGGCCGCGCCGAAGCCACGCACGCCGCCATCACCGCCCTTCAACAGGACGTTTTCCGATTTCCGTCCGCCGCGCGACCCGCGATCGATCCGCGCGACCCGCAGCCGCACCGCAGTCAGGCCTGAAACAGACCGTCTCGTCTTTCCATCGCCCAAAGCCTGCGAACCGCAGCCGAACCGAAGAGAGGATGACCCGATGACCGTTGCCACCGAGAAGAAGCTCGACTTCCACGTCGCCGACCTCGCGCTTGCCGACTGGGGGCGCAAGGAGATCCGTCTCGCCGAGCAGGAGATGCCCGGCCTGATGGCGATCCGCGCCGAGTACGCCGCCGCCAAGCCGCTCGCCGGCCAGCGGGTGATGGGCTCGCTGCACATGACGATCCAGACCGCCGTCCTGATCGAGACCCTGGCCGAGCTCGGCGCCGACGTGCGCTGGGTGTCGTGCAACATCTTCTCGACCCAGGACCACGCCGCCGCCGCGGTCGTCGTCGGACCGCAGGGCACACCGGAGGCGCCGGCCGGCATCCCGGTCTTCGCCTTCAAGGGGGAGAGCCTCGAAGAGTACTGGGAGTTCACCGACCGGGCGCTCGACTTCGGCGGCGGCCTCGGGCCGACGCTGATCGTCGACGACGGCGGCGACGCCACGCTGCTCATCCACAAGGGGTACGAGTTCGAGCAGGCCGGCGCCATCCCGGCCCCCGAGACCGCCGACAGCGAGGAGTACGCCATCGTCCTCGCGCGGCTGGCGAAGATCGCCGCCGCGGACCCCGGACGCTGGAGCCGCATCGTGCCGGCGATCCAGGGGGTCTCCGAGGAGACCACCACCGGCGTCCACCGTCTCTACGAGATGGAGCGCGACGGCAAGCTCCTCTTCCCGGCGATCAACGTCAACGACTCGGTCACCAAGTCGAAGTTCGACAACCTCTACGGCTGCCGTCACTCGATCGTCGACGGCCTCAACCGCGCCACCGACGTCATGCTGTCGGGCAAGCTGGCGGTCGTCTGCGGCTTCGGCGAGGTCGGCAAGGGGTGCGCCCAGGCGCTCAAGGGCCAGGGCGCCCGCGTCGTGGTCACCGAGATCGACCCGATCTGCGCCCTGCAGGCGGCGATGGACGGGTTCGAGGTGCGGCCGGTCGAGGACGTCATCGGCGTCGCCGACGTCTTCGTCACCGCCACGGGCAACCGGGACGTGCTGACCGCCGGCCACATGGCGGCGATGAAGGACAAGGCGATCGTCGGCAACATCGGCCACTTCGACAACGAGATCGACATGGCCGGCCTCGAGAAGCTGCGCAAGGAGGGGAAGGTCGAGAAGTTCAACATCAAGCCGCAGTACGACGAGTGGCGCTTCGCCGACGGCCACTCGGTGCTGATCCTGGCCGAGGGGCGCCTGCTCAACCTCGGCTGCGCCACCGGCCACCCTTCCTTCGTCATGTCGATGAGCTTCACCAACCAGGCGATGGCGCAGATCGACCTGGCGAAGAACGCCGGCAAGTACGACCGCAAGGTCTTCGTCCTGCCCAAGAAGCTCGACGAGAAGGTGGCGCGCCTCCACCTCGACAAGCTCGGCGTCCGGCTCACCACGCTGACCCCGAAGCAGGCCGACTACATCGGTGTTCCGGCCGAGGGCCCCTACAAGCCGGACCACTACCGCTACTGAGCTGTCCGCCTCGCGAGACCTTCCGGCCGTCGCCCGCCCCGCACAGGCTCGCGGGGTGAGCGACGGCCGTCCGGTCTGGGTCCTCTTCGACGGCGAATGCGGCCTGTGCGACGCGATCGTGCGCTGGCTGCTGGCGCGCGACCCCGGGGGAGCGCTGCGCTTCGCTTCCCTGGCGGGCGGGATCGGCGCCGCGGTCCGCCGCCGCCATCCGGAGCTGCCCGGCGGCGACGAGACGATGCTCCTGGTCGAGGCGCCGGAGACTCCGGGTGAGCGGGTGCGCGTGCGCTCCGATGCGGCGCTGGCGATCCTCGTCCACCTCGGCGGCCCCTGGCGCCTGGCGGCGGCACTGCGGCTCGTGCCGCGGCCGCTGCGCGACGCCGCCTACCGATTCGTCGCCGGCCGTCGCGAGCGCTGGTTCGGGCGTCTCGAAGCGTGCCGGAATCCCGCCGCGGCCGGGCGTGAGCGCTTTCTCGAACCGCCGGCCGAGGGCGGTCCCGATGGTACGATTGCCGGGCCATGAGCCGCCGTCGTGCGCCCGCGCTCTACAAGGTCGTCTTCCAGAATCAGGGAGAGATCGTCGAGCTCTATGCCCGCCAGGTGGGGCAGGGCGGCCTGTTCGGTTTCGTCGAGGTCGAGGACCTGGTCTTCGGGGCCCGCTCGGAGGTCGTGGTCGATCCGGCCGAGGAGGGTCTGCGGGCCGAGTTCGGCGCCGCGCGTCGGCTCCACCTGCCGTTGCACGCGGTGCTGCGGATCGAGGAGGTCGAGCGGGAGGGGGTCGCCCGCTCGCGACCGGCGCGACCGGCGGGCAGCGTCGTCGCCCCCTTCCCGGTGCCGATCTTCACCCCCGGCCGCGGGCCCAAGGGCCATTGACGCCCCGGCTCCCGGCCGCCCGGAGAGCCAGAACTTCCCGCGGCGGCCGACGTACTCTCAAGGGGGAGTGTCTCCCCGCAAACCAGGAGTGGTGCATCCCGACATGATTCAGCTGCGCGGCATCCGGAAGAGCTACACGATGGGCTCGAACCGGCTCGAAGTCCTCAAGGGGATCGATCTCGACATCGGCCACGGCGAGCTGGTCGCCATCATGGGCGCCTCGGGCTCGGGCAAGTCGACGCTGATGAACATCCTCGGCCTGCTCGACCGCTTCGACGCGGGGACCTACGAGCTCGACGGCGAGGACATGTCGGACCTCACCGAGGCGCGCGCGGCGCAGCTGCGCAGCCGCTACATCGGTTTCGTCTTCCAGTCCTTTCACCTGATCCCCTTCAAGACCGCGGTCGAGAACGTGGCGCTGCCGCTGTTCTACCAGGGGGTGTCGCGCCGCGAGCGCAACCGGATCGCCCTCGACTACCTCGAACGGGTGGGACTGGCCGATCGGGCCGGGCACCTGCCGCGCGAGTTGTCGGGTGGCCAGCAGCAACGGGTCGCCATCGCCCGTTCGCTGGTGACCCGCCCGAAGGTGCTGCTCGCCGACGAGCCGACGGGCGCTCTCGACTCGGGTACCTCCTACGAGATCATGAAGACTCTGCAGGCCGTCCAGGCGGAAGGCGTGAGCGTCGTCATCATCACCCACGAAAACGACATCGCGGGGATGACCGACCGCATCATCCACCTCGTCGACGGTCGGATCGAGTGGGACCGCGCCAACCAGCGGCGCGAGCCGGCGCGCCACGAGGAGTCCGAGGTCGCCACCGCGGCGGTCGGAGCCTGAGGCGAGCGTGCGAGCCGGACTGTTCGACCCCGATACCTGGCAGGAGATTCTCGAGACGATCCGGCGCAACAAGTTGCGGACCGCGCTCACCGGCTTCGCCGTGGCGTGGGGGATCTTCATGCTGGTGGTGCTGCTCGGTTCGGGCCAGGGGCTGGCCCAGGGGATCGAGTACCAGTTCCGCGACGACGCGCTCAACAGTGTCTGGGTTTCCGGCGGGCGCACCTCGAAGCCCTACCAGGGGCTGCAGCCGGGGCGACGGATCTTCTTCGACAACGACGACTACGGCGAGGTGACGACCCGCATCGAAGGGGTCGAGTACTCGTCGGCGCGCTTCATGGCGTTCGGCAACCAGCGGGTGACCTACGGCAACGAGACCGGCAGCTTCAACATCCGTTCGGTTCACCCCGGTCACCGGATCCTCGAGCGGACCAAGGTGGTCGCCGGCCGGTACATCAACGAGCTCGACATCCGTGACTTCCGCAAGGTGGCGGTGATCGGCACCCTGGTGCGCGACACGCTGTTCGGCGCCGAGCCGCCGCTCGGGCGGGAGATCCGCATCAACGGCGTCGCCTTCAAGGTGGTCGGCGTCTTCGACGACGAAGGGTCCGAGCAGGAGCGCGAGCTGCTCTACCTGCCGATCTCGACCGCCCAGCGCACCTTCGGCGGGCGCGACCGGGTCCACCAGATCCTGTTCACCACCGGCGAGGCGACGCTCGACGAGAGCCGGTCGATGGCCGACCAGGCGCGCGACATCCTCGCCGAGAACCACGACTTCGATCCCGAGGACAAGAGCGCCGTCTTCGTGATGAACCAGGTGGAGAACTTCCTGCGCTTCGTCGGCATGATGAAGGGCATCCGCCTGTTCGTCTGGGTGGTCGGCATCGGAACCCTGCTGGCTGGCGTCGTCGGCGTGTCGAACATCATGCTGGTGGCGGTCAAGGAGCGGACGCGCGAGATCGGAATCCGCAAGGCGCTCGGCGCGACGCCGGCATCGATCGTCTCGCTGGTGCTCGCCGAGTCGGTGCTGATCACCGCCGTGGCCGGTTACCTCGGCCTGACCGCCGGGGTGGCGGTGCTGGAACTCGTGTCGGGCGCCCTGCCGCCCGAGTCCTCCTTCTTTCGCAATCCACAGGTCGACCTGGGAGTGGCCCTCTGGGCAACCGTCCTGCTGGTGGTCGCCGGCGGCATCGCCGGCTTCTTTCCGGCGCGTCGCGCGGCGGCGGTGCAGCCGGTCGTCGCGCTGCGGGACGAGTGAACGATGAGTCTCTTCGACCTCGACCACTGGCAGGAGATCGGGCACGCGCTGGCGAAGAACCGCCTGCGCACGTTTCTCACCGCGTTCGGCGTCTTCTGGGGCATCTTCCTGCTCGTCGTCCTGCTCGGCTCGGGCAACGGCCTGACCAACGGCGTCATGGCCGGCTTCGAGGGGACGGCGACCAACAGCTTCTTCTGCTGGGGGATGCGCACTTCGAAGCCGTACGCCGGCCTGCCCGCCGGGCGTTCGATCGACTTCACCGACGAGGACACCGCGGAGATCCGCCGCCAGGTCCCCGACGCGGCGGTAGTGGCACCGCGCCTCCAGCGCGGCGGCTGGCGCGGCGGCGTCGTGGTCCGGCGCGGCGGAGAAACCGGGTCGTTCAGCGTCATGGGAGACCACCCGGAGATCTTCGAGATCCAGTCGGTGCGCGTCGAAAAGGGCCGGCTGCTCGGCCGGCTCGACGTCGCCGAAGCGCGCAAGGTCGCCGTGATCGGCACGCGGGTGCAGGAGGTCCTGTTTCCCGACGGCGCCGATCCGATCGGCGACGCGATCGAGATCAACGGCGTCTGGTTCAAGGTGATCGGCGTGTTCGGCTCGCGCAACACCGGCGGTCAGGCGGACCGCGACGCGCAGACCATCTACATTCCGTTCACCACCTTTCAGAACTCGTTCAACGCGGCTGGCGAGGTGCACTGGTACGCGGTCACGGCGGCTCCCGGGGTTCCGGCCGAGCGGGTGGAGGAGCAGGTGCTGACGCTGCTGAGGACGCGCCACAAGGTGGCGGCCGACGACCGCCGCGGCATCGGTTCGTTCAATCTCGCCGAGGAGTTCGCCAAGATCCAGGGACTGTTCGCCGGCATCCGCCTGCTGATGTGGATCGTCGGCCTGGGCACGCTGACCGCCGGCGCCATCGGGGTGTCGAACATCATGCTGATCGTGGTCCGCGAGCGGACCCGGGAGATCGGCATCCGGCGCGCCATCGGCGCCCGGCCGGGCAGCGTCATCGGACAGATCGTCCTCGAGGCCGTCGTGCTGACCGCCGCCGCCGGCCTGCTCGGCCTGGCGGCGGGCGTGGCGACCATGGAGGGGATCTCGGGGCTGCTCGCCGGCGCCGGAGCGGCCGGAGACCAGCCGACCATGTTCAAGGATCCCGGCGTGATGCTCGACGACGCGATGATCGCGGTGCTGATTCTGGTGACCGCGGGAACGGTGGCGGGTCTGATCCCGGCGCAGCGCGCCGTGGCGGTCAACCCGGTCGTCGCGCTGCGTTCGGAGTGAAGGTTCGCGGGTCCGTTTCGTTACACGGAGTGGAGGAGCAATGAAGAAGTTCCTGGGAATCCTGGCCGGTGTCGCCTTCCTCGCCCTCATGGCGTGGACCGGCTCCGTGCTCTACGGCAAGTCGCGCCAGAAGCCGGTCGTCTACGCGACATCGACTCCGGTGCGCGCCGATATCGTGCAGAAGACGGTGGCGACGGGGTCGGTGGTGCCGCGCAACGAGGTGGCGATCAAGCCGCTGGTATCGGGGATCATCGACGAGCTGATGGTCGAACCCGGCCAGATGATCGACAAGGGCGCGCTGGTCGCCCGGGTGCGCGTCATCCCCGACATGAACCGGCTTTCGGACGCCGAGTCGCGGCTCAACCGGGCGCGCATCGGACTCGCCGACGCGGAACGGGAGCACGGCCGGCAGAAGAGCCTGTTCGAGCAGGGCACGGTGGCGCGCGCCGAGCTCGACCGGGCCGAGGTGGCGCTCGCTGAGGCGCGCGAGGAGCTGGCGGGGGCCGAGAACGGCCTCGACATCGTGCGCACCGGCACCAGCGAGCGGGTCGCCAGCGCGGCCACGACCATCGTCCGGTCGACGATGGCCGGAATGGTGCTCGACGTCCCGGTCGAGGTCGGTAACTCGGTGATCCAGGCCAACAATTTCAACGAGGGGACGACCATCGCTTCGATCGCCGACATGAACGACATGATCTTCGAGGGCAAGGTCGACGAAAGCGAGGTCGGCAAGATCCGCCCCGGCATGGAGCTGCTGCTGACCATCGGAGCGCTGCCGCAGGCGAAGATCCGCGCCACGCTCGAGCACATCGCGCCGCGTGGCGTCGAGGAGGAGGGGGCGATCCAGTTCGAGATCCGCGCCGCCGTGCTCCCCGACCCGGACCTCTTCCTGCGCGCCAACTACAGCGCCAACGCCGATATCGTGCTCGACAAGCGCGAGCAGGTGCTGGCGATCGACGAGGGGCTGCTGCAGTTCGATGGCGAGCAGGCGTACGTGGAGGTCGAGACGGCGCCGCAGGTCTTCGAGCGCCGGGATGTCGTCACCGGTCTGTCCGACGGCATCCAGATCGAGATCGTCTCGGGCCTCGCCGAAGGGGAGAAGGTCAAGAATCCCAACACGGATCTGGTGGCGGGCGCCGCTGGCCGGCCCGCGCCCGGCCAGCAGAGCGGCCGCCGTCGCGGCTGAGGCTCAGTCTCCGGGCGCGTCGCCGGACGCATCGTCCGGCGGCGGCTCGGCTCCCGTCGCGAGAGAGCGCGGTGACGCCGCCACGCCGCCCGGCGACGGCAGATCGCGGCCGTCGGCCGGCCCCAGCGCCTCGAACCGGCGTGCCTGCGGCAGCAGGCGGCCCTCGAACGATCCCACCGCCTTGTTGTAGGAGTTGACCGCCGCGGTGAGCCCCTTGCCGACCGCCGCGAAGTGGTCGGCGAAGATTCCCAGCCGCTCGTACAGCTCGCGCGCCGCCGCCGAGATCTCGCTGGCGTTGGCGGCGATCGCCTCCTGGCGCCAGCCGTAGGAGACCGTCTTGAGCAGCGCGACGAGAGTCGCCGGAGTCACCACCAGGACGCTCTGCCGGAAGGCGTCCTCGATGAGCGAAGGGTCGAACTCGAGCGCGGCGCTGAAGAAGGACTCGCCGGGCAGGAAGAGGACGACGAAGTCGGGCGCCGTTTCGAACTGGTCCCAGTAGCGCTTCTCGGCGAGCTTGCCGAGGTGGTTGCGCACCTGGCGGGCGTGACGCACCAGGGCCGCCTTGCGAGCCTCCTCGTCGCTCGCCTCGACGGCGGCCAGGTAGGCGTCGAGCGGAGCCTTGGCGTCGACCACCACCAGCTTGCCGCCGGGAAGACGGACCAGCATGTCCGGCCGCAGCCGGCCGTCCTCCGTCTGCACGGTCTCCTGCGGCGCGAAGTCGACGTGCTCGAGCATGCCGGCGAACTCGACGGCCCGGCGCAGCTGCATCTCTCCCCAGCTGCCCCGCACTTCCGGGCGCCGCAGCGCCGTGACGAGCCGGCCGGTCTCGCGGACGAGGTTCTCCTGGGACAGGGCGAGGCCCCGTACCTGTTCGGAGAGCGTGCCGTAGGCCTGCTCGCGCAGACTCTCGAGATCGCGAACCCCCTTTTCGTAGCGCCCGAGCTGCTCGCGAAACGGAGCGAGCAGGGATTCGATCGCCTGCCGGCGCTGTTCGAGCTCTCCCTGGGCGGTGGCCTGCAGCGTCTCGAAGTTCTGTCGCGCCAGCTGCAGGAAGCTGTCTGCGTTGGCGTCGAGAGCCTGCCGCGAGAGGCGGGCGAAAGCGTCGGCCAGCTTCTGCTCGGCCTCGCGCAGCAGGGCGAGCTTCTCTCCCGCCTGCTGGCGCTCCTCGGCGAGTCGCGTCTCGGTTTCGGCGAGTCGGCTCTGCAGCTCGGCGGCGCGTCCGGCGACCTCGTCGAGGCGCTGGCGCAGCTGGCCGGACGTGGCGCGCTCTCCGGCCAGCTGCTCCTCGCGGCCGCGCAGCCGTTCGCTCGCCGTGGCCAGCTCCGCCTGGAGCTCGGCGCGCGCCAGGGCCACCGCGGCCGCGGTGCGCCGCCGCAGCAGGGCGAGCATGAGCAGGGCGCCGACGAGGCCGCCGGCGAAGGCGGCCGCGAGGCCGATCAGGAGGGTCGTCGAACCGTCCGCCATGACGCGGACGAGGCTACCAGAGGGGAACGGCCGGACCGGCCGGCCTCAGACCATCGCGGCGGCGGAGATCTCCGGGTGGGCCTTGAGAAAGGCGACCAGGCGGGGGAGGTAGTCGGCGAAGCGAGGACAGGAGATGCCGAGTGGCGCCAGGTCGCGCGTGGCGTTGGTGGTGTCGTAGAAGGTGGGGTGGGCGAAGTAGGCCACCGCGTCGGAGGGGATGCCCATCACCCGCTCGACTCCCGGCACCCAGTCGAGCGCCGCGCGGGCGATGGCGACCGGAGTCGGGATGCGCAGGACGATGCGTCCGGTCGCCTCGCCCATCAGCCGGATCGCCTCGTCGATGGTCGGCGGATCCGGATCGGCGAGCTGGTAGGTCTGGCCGCGCGAGGCAGCGCTCGCCGAGAGGGCGTCGAGAGCGCCGATGACGAAATCTCGCGGCACGAAGTTCACCCGCATGCGGTCGGTGCCGGGGGGCACCGGGAGCACGGCGATGGTCGGTTGCTTGAGCAGCCAGCGCAGGATGAAGTAGGGACCATCGTACTTCTGCGTCTCGCCGGTGCGCGAGTCTCCCACCACGATGCCGGGCCGGTAGACGGTCACCGGCATGCCGCCCCGCGAGCGTTCGCTTACGGCCACCTCGGCGAGGTACTTGGTCTCCTCGTAGAAGTTGTTGAACGCCTGGCCGCGCTCGAGGTCGGTTTCGCGGAAGATGCCGGCCCATCGCCCGGAGACGTAGCAGGTCGAGACGTGGTGGAAGCGGTCGAGGCGCCGGCAGTTCGCGGCGAAGTCGAGGACGTTGCGCGTGCCGTCGACGTTGATCTTCATGGCCGGCGGGCGCGGAACCGACAGGTCGTAGACGGCGGCGAAGTGGAAGACTTCGGAGACCTCGGCGGCGAGCTTTGCCGCCGCCTCGAGGCCGAGCCCCGGCCGGGTGATGTCGCCGTTGACCAGGGTGAGGCGGGAGGCCGCCACGCCGGCCTCGCGCACGATGGCTTCGGCCCGCCGGCGGGCGATGTCGGCGAACTTCTCCTGCACCAGGCAGACGACGCGGCGCGCTCCGGGCCGCGCGAGAATGCGGCGCACCAGCTCCGAGCCGAGGAATCCCGGAAAGCCGGTGAGCAGGATCCGTCCGGCCATCAGCGCACCCCCGGCAGACGCCGCAGGGCGCGCAGCGCACCGGTGACGCCGCGCGCGAACGCCTCGGCGGGGACGCCGCGCGGCGGCGCCAGCGCCGGGCCGCGGTGGATGCTGACGTTCTGCGACTCGGTGTACTTGAGAATCCCCTCGGCGCCGTGCCGGCGGCCGAGGCCGGAGTCGCCGAAGCCTCCCATCGGCGCGTCGACCGAGCCGTAGCCGGCGGCGTAGGTCTCGTTGACCGTCACCGTGCCGCAGCGGACACGCGCCGCCATGCGCCGGCCGAGCTCGGTGTCGCGCGTCCAGATCGAAGCGTTGAGGCCGTAGCGCGAGGCGTTGGCCCGCTCGACCGCCTCGTGGTTGGAGTCGAACTCGTAGACCGCGACGACCGGGCCGAAGGTCTCCTCGGCGTAGAGCGTCATCCCCTCGGCGACGTCGGCGAGCACGGTCGGCTCGTGGACCAGCGGTCCGATGTCCGGGCGCGGCCGGCCGCCGCAGACGACCCGGGCTCCCTTTGCCACCGCGTCGTCGACGTGGGCGCGGACGGTGGCGAGCTGCCGCCGCGAGTGCAGGCTGCCCACCTCGTAGGTCCAGTCGAGGCCGACGCCGAGCCGCAACCTGCCGGTGGCGGCCTCGAATCCGGCCAGGAAGGGGGCGGCGAGCGAACGGTGGACGTAGATCCGCTCGGTCGAGACACACAGCTGGCCGGCCGAGGCGAACGAACCGCGTACCGCGCCGTCGATCGCGGCTTCGAGATCGGCGTCGGCGAGCACCAGCATCGGATTCTTGCCGCCCAGTTCGAGCGAACAGCCGATCAGGCGCTCGCCGGCCTGGCGGGCGATCGAGCGTCCGGTCGCCGTCGACCCGGTGAACTGGAAGTAGTCGGCCGCCGCCATCAGCGGCGGCCCGAGCGTCGGGCCGTCGCCGCAGACGATCTGCCAGAGCCCCTCGGGCAGACCGCACTCGACGAGCAGGTCGAGCGCCCAGAGGGTGGAGAAAGGGGTCTGCGAGTCGGGCTTCTCGACCACCGCGTTGCCCGCCAGGAGGGCGGGGATGGCGTCGGTGACCCCCATGGCGAGGGGGTAGTTCCATGGCGCGACGATCGCCACGACACCCTTGGGATGGCGGTACTCCCAGGTCTGGGTGGCCCCCGGGACGAGACCCTGGCGCGCCTTCGGCGCCAGCAGGCGCTCGGCCTGATGGGCGTAGTAGCGGGCGACGATCGCGACGTCACCGACCTCTTCCCAGGCGTGAGACCGCGCCTTGCCCGATTCGAGCTGGACCAGATCGAGCGCCTCGGCCTGACGGTCGAGCAGGCGGTCGTGGAAGCGCAGGAAGATCTTCGCCCGCTCGGCAAACGTGCGCTGCGCCCAGTCTTCCTGGACCCGGCGCGCGTGCTCGGCCGCGGTGGCGACGTCCGCCGGAGTCGAGACCGGCACCTCGCCGATCGGCGCGAGGTCGAACGGGGAGCGCACGACGGCGCTGGCGCCGCCGCTCGCCACGACCCGGCGGGTCAGCTCGGGCAGACGGCTCAGATGGGCGGGACGGGCGACCGTGGGCGGGGCGGCGACGGAGGCGGCCATGCCGCCAGCTTCCCACCGCCCCCCGGGCTCGTCAAGCTGCGGCAATCTCCGTGCCGCAGCGCGGCAAAGGCGAGGTATTCCGGTTCAGGCCGGATCGCCGAACGAGCGGCGGAACAGGTCGCCAATGGCGGCGCGCCCCTCGTCGGTGAGGTTGCGCGTGCCGGTGCCGGCGAAGGGGCGGTCGCCGATGCTCGGCGACTCGGGAACCCAGTGCCCGCCCTGCCAGCGGAACCACTCGTGGCGGGTCTGGTCGAACACCCAGACCGGGCGATTGAAGAGCTTGGCCAGCTCGACCGCCCAGCCGGTGCCCCCCTTGACGGTGTCGTCGGCCTGGATGGTGCCGATCACGAACACCTGCCAGGCGTCGTTGACCATGTGGTAGATCGACTGCACGACGCGGCGGATGCGCGCCGCCTCGTGGTAGGTGCGCCCCATGCGGCGCGAGACGATCTCCATCGACACGTCGCCCGCTTCGAGCTCGGCGGGCGAGAGGACGCGCACGGCGACCGGCCACTCCATGTCGTGCCCCTCGAAGGAGAGCGTCGACTGCTCGATCCCCCAGCGCTTGGCGGCGCGGCCGAATTCCGCCTCGGCCCCCTTGTGGCCGCCGGAAATGAGTACGGGTCGGGTCGGATTCGCCATCGTCGGTCTCCTCGGGTCTGCGGGACGCCACCTCGGGCGCGGGCGAGCGATTCTACCGGTTCCCGCCGCAGCGCGGCACCGGCGGCGGTTCAGCCCCGCGCCGGGGCCGCGCCGAACGACTCCAGGGTGGCAAGGACGAAGTCCACGTCCGCCACGGTGTGGTCGGCCGAGAGCTGGAACCGGATGGTCTCGTCGCCTTTCGGCACGACCGGATAGTTGAGCCCGGTGGCGAGGATGCCGTGGTCGCGCAGGTGGCGCACCAGGGCGGTGGTACGCGCGGTGTCGCGCACCAACAGCGGGACGACCGGATGGCTGCCGGGCAGGGTCTCGAGACCCTGCGCCACGAGGCCGTCGCGGAAACGGCGGGTGACTTCGCGCAGATGGGCGAGGCGGGCGGCCCCTTCGGGCGAGTCGAGCAGCTCGACCGAACGGCTGGCGGCGGCCGCCTCGGCCGGGGTGATCGGATTCGAGTAGATGTACATCGGCGCCGTCTCGCGCAACAGGTCGATCAGGATGCGCGGCCCGGTGACGTAGCCGCCGTTGACGCCGAACGCTTTGCCCAGGGTGCCGACCAGCAGGTCCGCCGGCCCGGAGGCGAGGTGCTCCTCGGTTCCCCTCCCGGTCGGGCCGCTGGCGCCGACGCCATGCGAGTCGTCGACGATCACCACCACGTTCTCGGGAAACTTCGCGTCGTGGCGGTGCGCGATCGACAGAATTTCGTGCAGCGGCGCGTGGTCGCCGCGCATCGAGAAGATTCCGTCGGTGATGACCAGGGCGCGGCGGCAGCTGCCGGCCACCTCGAGCAGTTTCGCTTCGAGGTCGATCACGTCGTTGTGCCGGTAGACCCGCTTCTCCTTCGGCCGCGACAGGCGGATCGCGTTGATGATGCAGTTGTGGTTGAGCTCGTCGGAGACCAGCGCCGTTTCGGCGGTGACCAGCGGCAGGAAGGTGCCGATCATCGCCGCGTAGGCGGAGCTGTAGATCATCGCCGCCTCGCGCCCGTGGAAGGCGGCGAGCCGGCGCTCGAGCTCGACGTGCGGGGCGTAGGTGCCGCTGATGAAGCGCACCGCTCCGGGGCCCGCTCCATAGCGCCGCGACGCGGCCTCCTCGGCGGCGATCACCTCGGGGTGGAGGTTCATGCCGAGATAGTTGTTGGAGTTCATCTTGAGGAAGGGGCGGTCCCCCTCGCCGTCGATGCGGTAGCGCGGGCCGAGCCCGCCGGCCGGGGGGAGTACCTCGGTGATGACGCTTTCGAAACGCTTCGGGTTGCCGCGGGCGTCGAGGACGGCCAGCTCGTCGGCCAGCGCACGCAGGAATCGGTCGTGGGGCATGCCCCGAATCCTACGCGAGGACCCCCGCGACCGGAGGGCCGGCGTTCCGGGACGGGGTAGCCGTCCCCCCGCGGGGCCGGCGGGTTCAGGCGGGCAGACGCAGCTTGAGGCGGAGCCTGGCCAGCATGTCGGCGGTCATCGCCGCGAGGTCGAAGCGGGGCCGCCATCCCCACTCCTGGCGCGCCGCCGAGTCGTCGAGCGACTGCGGCCAGGAGTCGGCGATCGCCTGGCGAACCGGATCGACGTCGTAAGTCAGCGCGAATCCGGGCAGGTGGCGGCGAATCTCGGCGCCGAGCTCCTCCGGGGTGAGGTTGACCGCCGCGACGTTGAAGGCGTTGCGGTGACGCAGCCGCGCCGGATCGGCCTCCATCAGTTCCATCGTGGCGCGAATGGCATCCGGCATGTACATCATGTCGAGCCGGGTGTCGGGGCCGAGGAAGCACTCGTAGCGGCCGTGGCGCAGCGCGTCGTAGAAGATCGCCACCGCGTAGTCGGTCGTGCCGCCGCCCGGCGGGGCGACCGAGGAGATCAGGCCGGGAAAGCGCAGGCCGCGCACGTCGAGGCCGAAGCGCTTGGCGTAGTAGTCGCAGAGCAGCTCGCCCGAAACTTTGGTGACGCCGTAGATCGTGTTGGGGCGCTGCACGGTCTCCTGCGGCGTGCCGACGCGCGGTGTGCCCGGGCCGAAAGCGGCGATCGAGCTCGGATGGAAGAGGGCGCAGCGGTTCTCGCGCGCCACCTCGAGGATCTTGTAGAGCCCCCCCATGTTGAGCTCCCAGGCGACGTGGGGGCGCTCCTCGGCGGTCGCCGAGAGCAGGGCCGCGAGGTGGTAGATCGTGCCGATCTCGTGGCGGCGGACCAGATCCTGGAGCTGCCGCAGGTTGGTGACGTCGAGGACGGCGAAGGGGCCCTCCTCCGGCGCGCCGCCGGCGGGGACCCGGATGTCCGAAGCCACCACCGCGTCGACCCCCCAGCGCTCGCGCAGCGCCGGCACGAGCTCCGAGCCGATCTGTCCGAGGGCGCCGGTGACCAGGATGCGTCGCATGCGGTGGAGAAATCTACCCGCTCGCGGCGAGGAAGGCGAGCAGTTCCCGGTTGATGGCCTGCGGTTCCTCGTGCTGCAGCCAGTGCCCCGCGCCGGGAAACTCCACCACCCGGGCGCTGCGGCAGCGAGCCGCCGACGGGGCGACCAGAGCGGGACCGAGGGCGACGTCGGCCAGCCCCCAGAGGATCAGCGTCTCGGGTTCCACCCGCCGGTGAGCGGGGCGGCGGGGGGGGCGGCGCAGCGCGGCGCGGTACCAGGCCAGCATGGCGGTCATCGCCCCGGGGCGCGCGGCGGCGGCGGCGTAGGTGGCCAGCTCGTCGTCGGAAAAGGTACCGGGGCGGCTCGTGCGCCGCAGCATCGAGCGCAGCGCCCGGCCATCGTCGGCGAGCAGCCGGCGCTCGGGCAGCCAGGGGAGCTGGAAGGTGAGCATGTAGCGGCTGCGCCGCCGCTGGTCGGGGTCGCGCAGCAGCGCTCGACGCAGGACCGCCGGATGCGGCATGTTCAGAATGGCGAGCCGGGCGATGCGCTCCGGCCGGCGCAGCGCGGCCCACCAGGCGAGGGCGCCCCCCCAGTCGTGCGCGATCAGCGGGACCGGGGCGGGCGAAAGGTGGTCGATCAGCGCCTCGACCACCCCACTCAGACGGTCGAGCCGGTAGGCGGCAAGACCCCGCGGGCGCTCGCTCAGGTTGTAGCCGGGCAGGTCGGGGGCCACGGCGCGCCAGCCGGCCGCCGCCAGGGCGGGCAGCTGCCGGCGCCAGCTCCACCAGAACTCGGGGAATCCGTGGAGCAGGAGGACCGGGGCCGCTTCGGCCGGACCGGCCTCGACGACGTGCAGCTCGAGGCCGGCTACTCGGATGCGCCCGGAGCGCAGCGCCAGCCCGGGGTGGGCGCGGCGGAGGGCGTCGAAGGCCGGGTCGGAGGTCACCCGGGGAGTCTGTCAGAGCCGGCGCGGGCGGGAACTGCCGCCCGGCCGGGGCGTCAGTGGAGGCGGACCCAGCGCCGGCAGACGTCGCGCAGCCGCTCGGGCGACTCGCTGGCGACGATCTCGCCGACCATGCGGTCGATGGCGCCGCGATCTTTGCCGGCCCGCCGCAGCGCCTGGCGCAGCTCCGCCGCCACGGCCCAGCGGTTGCCGCTGCGGACCGCGACGCGGACGTCGGGGAAGACGGGTTCGGACGGAGCGTTCATGTCCCTTCGGAAAGCTCTACTCCGCGCCGCCGGAATTGTTACATCCGGCGCCGCGCCGGAGGGGTGGCGGGGGTTCAGTAGAAGCCGAGCTGGAGGCGCGCGGCTTCGCTCATCATCTCCTGATTCCAGGGCGGATCGAAGACGACCTCGATGTGGGCGCGCGGCTCCTCGGGGAGCGACTCGATCTTCTTCGTGATGTCGGCCGCCAGGACATCCCCCATGCCGCAGCCGGGGGCGGTGAGGGTCATCTTGACGTGCACATCCGGGGGGCCGCCGGCCTCGCCGGTCTCGACCCGGCAGTCGTAGATCAGCCCGAGTTCGACGATGTTGACCGGGATCTCGGGGTCGTAGCAGGTGCGCAGCAGCTCCCAGACGCGCTCTTCGAGCGGCCGCGAACTCCCCTCCGCCAGGTCCGGGCGGGCGGGCGGTTCGAGGCCCAGGGCGGGGAAGAACTCCGGATCGACGCGGAACATGCCCCCGAAGTCGGCCGTCACCGTGGCCGAGTCCCCCAGCGTCTGGAGGACGCGCAGCCGCGTGCCCGCCGGCAGGGTGGTGCGATAGCCGTGCGGGATGACGACGGCTTCGATCGAGTCGCTGAGCTCCGCTTCGTGGACCGGGTTCTTCGCCACCAAGACACCTCCGGGGTGAGGATACTCCACGTCGCCGCGGCGCCGATGATAGATTGCCCGTCGGGCGCGCCCCACCCGGTGCCGCCTCCCCCCGCAGTGGTCAACGCCGGAGACCCGCCGATGAAACTCGCCCTCTCCCTGCTCCTGCTCGGAGCCGTCGCACTGGCGGCCCGCGCCGCCGCCGAACCGATCCCCGTCCGGCCGCCGGCCAGTCGCGTCGAGGTCGTGACCGAGACGCTGCACGGCAGGGTGATCGCCGACCCCTACCGCTGGCTCGAGGGGGACAACTCCGACCCCGCCCGCATGGGCCGCATGACCGACGAGGTCGCCGCCTGGACCGATGCGCAGAACGCCCACACCCGGGCGGTGCTCGACGCTCTGCCCGGGCGCGCCGCTCTCGAGGAGAAGCTCCGTCCGCTGATGGAGGTCGGGGCGGTGAGCAAGCCCGAGATGCGGGGTGACCGTTACTTCTTCACCCGCCGGGAGGGGAGCCAGAACCAGCCGGTCTGGTACTGGCGCGTCGGGGCGCGCGGCGCCGACCGGGTGCTGCTCGATCCGGCGCAGCTCGACCCGAGCGGACTGACGGCCATCTCCTGGCTCGAGCCGTCCGACGATGGCCGCCTGGCCGCCTGGGCGAGCTATCGCGCCGGCGACGAGATGGCGACCCTGCGGGTGCTCGAGGTCGACAGCGGCCGGATGCTCGACGACGTCATCGCGGACAAGGTGAGCACGGTCGACTGGCTGCCCGACGGCAGCGGCTTCTTCTACCGCAACCTGTCCGACCCGGGAAATCCGTACTCGGGGCAGATCCGCTTCCACCGGCTGGGCGCCCCGGTGGCGTCCGACCGGCTGGTCCTGCGCCAGTTCACCCCCGAGGAGGACGCGCGGCTGGCCACCACGTACGGGCCGTACCCCTTCCTCTCCGAGGAGGGGAGGTGGCTCGGCCTGCTCTACTACACCGGCACCCGCAACAACGACCTCTGGGTCATGCCGGTCGATCGGTTCCTGGCCGGCGGCGAGGTGGAGAAGGTGCCGGTGGCGGTCGGCCTCGAGGCGGAGTTCGGCGGACCGATCCTGGGCGACACGATGTACATGTCGACGACCCTCGAGGCGCCCAACGGGAGGATCCTGGCGGTCGATCTGAAGCGGCCGCAGCGCGAGAACTGGCGGGTCGTCGTCCCCGAGCGCCCCGACACGGTGATCGAGGCGACCTCGCCGGGCGACGGGGTGCTGGTCGTCCAGGTGCTGCGCAACGCCGCCAGCGCACTCGAAGTCTGGTCGCTCGACGGCGAGCTGCGCGGCGAGCTGAAGCTGCCCGGCATCGGGTCGGCGTCGATCTCGTCGCGCGCCGGCCGCGCCGAGGCCTACCTCGGCTTCGCCAGCTTCAACTACCCGAACACCGTCTTCGAGGTCGACCTGGCGCGGCCGGAGGCCGAGCCGAAGCTTTGGGAGCGGCCGCAGGTACCGGTCGACCCGCAGGCGGTCGAGGTGAGCCAGGAGTGGTACGCGTCGAAGGACGGAACCCGGGTCTCGATGTTCGTCGTCCATCGCAAGGGCCTCGAGCGCAACGGCGACAACCCGACCCTGCTTTACGGCTACGGCGGTTTCACCGTCTCGCTGACCCCGTGGTTTTCGGCGACGCTCTTCCAGTGGCTCGAGGCCGGCGGCGTCTACGCCGTTCCCAATCTGCGCGGCGGCGGCGAGTACGGCGAAGCCTGGCACCGCGGCGGCATGCTGGAGAGCAAGCAGAACACGTTCGACGATTTCCTCGCGGCGGCCGAGCACCTGATCGCCCGTGGCTGGACGCGGCCGCAGCGGCTGGCGATCGAGGGGGGCTCGAACGGCGGCTTGCTCACCGGCGCCGCGCTGACCCAGCGGCCGGAGCTGTTCGCAGCGGCGATCGTGGCGGTGCCCCTGCTCGACATGCTGCGCTACGAACAGTTTCTGATGGCGCGCTACTGGGTCCCCGAGTACGGCGCGGCGAGCGATCCGCAGCAGTTCGCCTGGCTCTCCGCGTACTCTCCCTATCAGCGCGTGCGTGACGGCGTGCGCTACCCGGCGACCTTGCTGACCGCCGGCGAGAACGATTCGCGCGTCCACCCGCTGCACGCCCGCAAGATGGCGGCCCGCCTGCAGGCGGTCGCGGCCGCGGTCGAGGGAGCCAATCCGGTCCTCTTGCAGGTCGACCGCGAGGCCGGGCACGGCCAGGGCAAGCCGCTCAACCTCAAGCTGCGCGAGCTGGCCGACGAGCGGATCTTCCTGATGTGGCGGCTCGGCATGTTGCCGGCGGCCGGGAGCGCGCCCGCGGCGGGCGGAGAGTAGGATCCGTCCTTCCGGCCGCGGGGCCGGCGGCAGGGCGACGGAGGGACGGAGACGAATGAGAGTTCTGGTCACCGGACATCACGGGTATCTCGGCTCGGTTCTCATGCCGCTGCTGGTGGCGGCCGGGCACGAGCCGATCGGCGTCGATGCCGACCTCTTCGTCGACTGCACGCTCGGCGCCTCGCCCGCGGCGGGAGGCTGGCGCTCGCTGCGCCGCGATCTGCGCGATCTCGAGCGCGGGGACCTCGCCGGCGTCGAGGCCGTCTGCCACCTGGGTGCGCTGTCGAACGACCCGCTGGGCGACCTCGATCCGGAGCTGACGTACGACATCAACCTCGCCGGCTCCATCCGCCTGGCCGAGCTGGCTCGCGACCAGGGGGTGGAACGCTTCCTCTTTTCGTCGTCGTGCTCCAACTACGGCGCTTCGGGCGAGGACCTGCTCGACGAAGAGGCCGAGCTGCGGCCGATCACGCCGTACGCGATCTCGAAGGTGAAGTTCGAGGCCGAACTCGACCGCCTGGCGAACGACCGCTTCTCTCCGGTGGCGTTGCGCAACGCCACGGCCTATGGCGCCTCCTCGCGCCTGCGGGTCGACATCGTGCTCAACAACCTCGTCGGCTGGGCGGTGACGACCGGCCGCATCGTGCTGCAGAGCGACGGCTCGCCGTGGCGGCCGATCGTTCACGCCGAGGACATCGCCCGCGCTTTCGTCCGCCTGCTGGCGGCGCCGCGCGAGCAGTTTCACGGCGAGGCATTCAACATCGTGCCGCCGGAGGAGAACTATCGCGTGCGCGATCTCGCCCGCCTCGTCGGCGAGGCGGTTCCCGGCTGCGAGGTGGTTCTCGCCGAGGGCGCCGGGCCGGATCCGCGCAACTACCGGGTCTCGGGGGCGAAGTTCCTCGCGCGCTTCCCCGACTTCGCCTACAGGTGGAGCGCCGCCGCCGGGGCGCGCGAGCTGGTCGCCGCCTATCGCGCCGCGGGCATGGACGAGGCGATGTTCCTCGGGCCTCGCTTCAAGCGACTGCCGTGGTTGCAGAGCCTGATCGACTCGGGAGCCGTGGGGCCCGACCTGCGCCGGCGCACCCCCGACGCCGGAGCCGGGGCCTGATCGGCCGCTCCGCCATGCGCCTCCTGCCGCTCGGCTGCGGCGGCTTCATCCCCGCCCACGGGCGGCAGACGATGTGCTTCCTCCTCGTCGACGGCGCCGACGCGCTGCTGCTCGACGCGGGCAGCGGCCTGGCGCGGCTGCTCGAGCCGCGCGTCGCCACTGCCCTGCCGCCCGGGGACCGCCTCGACATCGTGCTGACGCACTACCACCTCGACCACGTGATCGGCCTCTCCTACCTGCCGGGTCTCGCGCGCGACCGGCGGGTGCGGATCTTCGCGCCCGCTCCGCCGCTCACCGTTTCGGGTCCCGAGGCGCTGGAACGACTCATCGCGCCGCCGCTCTTTCCGGTTCGCTTCGACGCCTGGCCGATGCCGGTCGAGATCGTCCCGTACAGCGGGCCGGAGCTCGCCGTCGGCCGCTTCGAACTGCGTGCGCGCGCCCAGCACCACCCCGGCGGTTCGGCCGGCCTGCGTCTCGACGACCGGTTGGCCTACCTGACCGACACCGTCGTCGATCCCGCCAGCGCGGAGTTTGCCGCCGGGGTCGAGACGCTGCTGCACGAGGTCTGGCTGACGGCGGAGGAGGCCGGCGCGGAGGACGCGGGGCGGACCGGCCACTCGGCGGCGCCCGGCGTCGCGGAGCTGGCGCGAAGGGCGGACGTCGGCCGGTTGATGCCGGTGCACCACCACCCCCGGTGCACGGCCGCCGACCTCGAGGCGCTGGCGCTCGATCTGGCCGCCCGCGCCGGTCGCGACGTGCTGCTGCCGGCCGAAGGGGACTCCCTGACAATCGGCCGGAGACGATGAAGCGGACGGCGCTGCGCCGCGCTCTGGCCGCCGCCGTGCTGCTCGCGGCGTGCGCCCGCCCCGAGCCGCCCCTGCCGGCGGCGACGCGCGACCTCGCTGCCCTGCTGCCGCTCGCCGACCGTATCGAGGATGAAGGGTCGATCGACTTCGGCATCGTGGCCGCCCGGCGCCACCTCGGCACGGGCTGGGGGCCGGACGAAGCGAGCGGCGAGGTGACCTACGTCTGGGGGCTCGGCGAGCGGTCGACGCTGGTGCTCGACATTGCCGAGCCCCGCGCGCGGCGTCTGGCGCTGCGCGGCTGGTCCTACGGTTTCGCCGACGATCCGCCGCAGGAGGTCACGGTCTCGGTCAACGGCCGCGAGGTCGGCCGCAGGCTGGTCTCCGACCGACCGAGCCGGCTCGAGTTCGACGTCGCGCGCGGCCTCTGGGAGACCGGCGAGAACCGGATCGAGTTCGCCTACCGGCGTGCCTTCCAGGGCGAGGGCGAGCTCGCCCGGGCGGTGGCCTGGGATGTCCTGCGGCTCTCCGACGGCGAGGCCTCCACGGACGCATCGCCCGAACCGCCGGAGCCGCTGGCGCGCGCCATCGATCTGCCGGCGGGGGAGGCGCTCGAATGGACGCTGGAGCTGCCGGGTGGCAGCTGGCTCGCCTGGGACGGGCTCGAGACCTCGGGCGAGGCGCGGCTGGCGATCGAAGTCGCCGGGGAGTCCGAGGGGGAGGACGAGGTGGAGCGCGTGCTGCCCGCGGGCGGCCCGGGGCGGTTGCGGCTGAGCGCGGAGGAGGCGCCCCATCGTCTGCGCCGGATCCGCTTGCGCGCCCTCGGCGAGGACCGGAGCGCGGCGGCGGTGCGCTGGCTCGCGCCGCGCCTGCACGAGCCCCGGCCCGCCGAGCCGCCGGTGGCCGACAGGGCGGACGCGTCGGCGAGCCCTGCTCCGAACGTCCTGGTCTACGTCATCGACACGTTGCGCGCCGACCGGCTGGGCTGCTACGGCTACCCGCGACCGACCTCTCCCGAAATCGATCGTTTCGCTGCCGGCGCCACGCTCGTCCGCGACGGTCGGGCGCAGGCCAGCTGGACGCGGCCGGCGATGGCTTCGCTGCTGACCGGCCTGCTGCCGATCAGTCACCGCGCCGAGGACGCCGCGGACCGGCTGCCCGACGAGGTGGTGACGCTGGCCGAGCGACTCTCGGCCGCCGGGTGGGCGACGGCGATGGTGACCACCAATGGCAACGTGGTCTCGCGCTTCGGTTTCCGCCAGGGGTTCGACGATTTCCACTACCTGCCCGAGCGGAGGCGCTCGCGGGCCGTCCACGTGCCGTCGCAGCGGGTCAACGAGGTCGTCTTCCGCTGGCTCGCCGAGCGCCCGCTCGACCGGCCCTTCTTCCTCGTCGTCCACACCTGCGACCCGCACGACCCCTACACTCCGGAGGCGCCGTTCCGCCAGCGACTCGCGCCCGAGGTCGACGACCCCGCGCTCGGCGACGTGCGCGCTCTGCTGCGCGCGGGCAAGCTAGCCGGCGAGGAGGGGGCGCGCCTCGCGCCGGCGATCGGGGCGCTCTACGATGCCGAAATCGCGGCCAACGACGCCTCGTTCGGCGCCCTGCTGCGTCGCCTCGAGATCCTCGGCCTCGACGGCGAGACGGCGGTAATCCTCACCTCCGACCACGGCGAGGAGTTCCACGAACACGGCAGCTGGACGCACGGCCGGACGCTCTTCGAGGAGCAGCTGCGCGTTCCGTTCATCGTCCGTTTTCCCGGCGGGCTCGGCGCCGGCCGCGAGCTGGCCGGGCCGGCCGATCAGATCGATCTGGCCCCGACCGTGCTCGACCTGGCCGGGCTCGAGATCCCGTCGTCGCTGCCCGGTCGCAGCCTCGCCGCCGATCTCGCCGCCGGCGGGTTCCGTCCGGCGCGCCCGTCGTTCGCCTTTCTCGGCCACCACGAGGATCACGCCGCCGCGGTGATGCTGGCGCAGTGGAAGTTCATCCGGATCGACCGGCGCGAAGCGGTGCTGCAGCGATCGCCCGAGCTGCTCTTCGCCCTGGGCAGCGACCCGGGCGAGCAGCGCGACCTGCGCCTGGCCCGGCCCCTGCGCCGCGCCTGGCTCGCCGGCGAGCTGGCCGCGGCCGAGGCGGCCCGACGCTCGAGCCTGCCGCGCCAGCGCGCCACGATCGACCGCGAACTCGCCCAGCGCCTGCGCGCTCTCGGCTACCTGCGCTGACCGCCCGCAGCACCCGCCAGTCCCGACAGAGCCACTGCTGAAGCTGAAGCTGAAGCTGAAGCTGAAGCCAAAGCCAAAGCCGAAGCCAAAGGCTCATAGAGGGAAAGAGACGGAAGACGGCGGTGGGAGGCGAGCCGGAGGTTTCCCTGCCCGGCATCCGCGAGGCAGGCCGGACCAGCACTCGCCTCGCCGTTCTTTCCCTTCAATGGAAGCTTTTCGCGTCTTTCTCTCAGCTCGAGCCGCTGGGCAAGGCTCGACCTCGACGGGGGAAACGGGCTCGAGGCAGCAGCAAGTGGTGTGCTGGGGTTGCCCGCCCGGCATCCGCGAGGGAGTCAGGGGCAGCACCCGCGCCGCCCGTCTTCCCCTTCAATGGAAGCTTTTCGCTCTTGTCTCTCAGCTCGAGCCGCTGGGCAAGGCTCGACCTCGACGGGGGAAACGGGCTCGAGGCAGCAGCAAGTGGTGTGCTGGGGTTGCCCGCCCGGCATCCGCGAGGGAGTCAGGGGCAGCACCCGCGCCGCCCGTCTCTCCCTTCAATGGAAGCTCTTCGCTTTTCGTCTCTGTCTTTCGAACAGGAAGCCCTTCGTTTCTGCTTTTCAACTCGCTGAAGCTCGCCGGACCCCGAGTTCCCGGCCAACCTCGCGGCGTGGTGGGGCGCCGCTACTTCTTCTGCGCGGCCGCGAGGGTTTCGGGGGTGCCGATGTCGAGCAGGCGTGCTTCGGGGAAGGTCCGGGCCGAGACGGCGAGGTCGGCGGCGAGGGCGGCGTTAAGGACGTCGCCCATCTGCGGCTCGCGGCCGAGGCGGGCCGAGCGCGGGTTGAACTCGCTGCACCAGCGCTCGAGGAAGCGGGTGAAGCGCGGCGTCCAGAGGGCGAAGGCCCAGGTCCAGACGAGGTCGGTCCGCTCGGGCTTGATCTCGAGGCGGCGCACGCGGCCGCGCGCGTCGACCTCGACCAGGTCGGAGGCCTGCGGGCGGTTGCACGGGGCGAGCGCCAGCGCGACGTCGGTCTGATTGGCCTCGCGATGGCGCACCAGTCGGGCGAGCAGGTCGCGCGGCTGAACGAGGATGTCCGGAAAGCCGAGGGCGACCAGGCGGTCCTCGACGAACGGGGCCGCGGCGGCGACGGTGAACGGCACGCCGCGGGTCGGCTCGAGGACGCGGAAGGCGAGTTGCAGGCCGAACTCGCCGCCGTCGCCGAGGCGCGCCGGCACGTCCCACTTGCCCCGCCGCAGCAGCACCAGCGTCCGCGTCGCGCCGGCGAGGCGGAAATTGTCGAAGAGGTCCTGGCAGGCGAGGCGCGCCGCCGCGCCTCCGGCGTCGATGGCGAGGATCTCCTTGCTCGGTCCGCGGCGGCCGAGGCCGAGCCGCTTCGCCCGCCCGGCGGCGGGCACGACGCCCCAGATCTCGCGCATGGCTGGATCTCCCGGGAAGCTCCCTGCTAGCCTACCGCCGCAGCCGAAATCCGACCATGTTCGAGAATCTCGCGGCCGACACCCGCCGCCTGCGCGACATCAAGCCCCGCGCGTTCCCCTGGTACGTGCTCGAATCGCTCTGCTTCGAGACCGGCTACCAGGCGGTGGTGCTGCACCGCCTGGCGCACTGGTTCAAGGCGCGGCGCATCCCGGTGCTCGGGCCGGCGATCGCGCGCTGGAACCAGTTCGTCACCGGCGTCGACATCGCGCCGGCGGCGCGCTTCGGGCCGGGCCTGCGCATCTCCCACGGCACCGGGATCGTAGTCGGCAACGGGGTGGTGGCGGGGCGCAACTGCATGCTGATGCAGAACGTCACCCTCGGCGCGCCGACCACCGCCCGCATCGACGAGATGCCGCGACTCGGCGACGACGTCACGCTCGGCGCCGGTTCGGCGGTGATCGGACGGGTGACGATCGGCGACGGCTGCTTCATCGGCGCGCACGCGCTGGTGACGGTTGACGTGCCGGCCGGCAGCCGGGTCCTCGCCCGTCCGGCCATCGAACTGCGCCCGTCGACCGCGCGCCGCCGCGACACCGACGCCTGAGCCGCGGCTCGCGGCCTGTCCCGATCAGGGGACCGGGGCGAGCAGCTGCGCGGCGACCAGGGCCGCGGCGGCGTCGCGCACGGCGGCGAGAGGCAGCCCCGAGCGCTCGGCGATCGCGGCCAGGTCGTGGATGCCGTCCGAGAGGTTGAGCACCCAGAGCAGCGCCAGCTCCTTCTCGCGCCCCGCCTCGTCGCCGCCGATCTCGCGATAGAGGCCGCGGCGGCCGAGCCGCGGCTCGCCGTGCGGCGCCAGATTGACGAAGACCTCGCGCCGCTCGAGCTCGCCGACGATCGCCCGGAAGGCGACCAGCGCCCCTTCGAGCTGCTGCGGCGTGATGAAGTCGAGGTCGTCGTCGGAGGTGTGGTACTCCGGGTAGCGTCCCCACGGCGTGCGGGTGAGCGAGCCGACCGGCAGATCGAAGCCGGGGGAGTTGAACTGCCGCTCGTCGTATCCGAAGGGGACGAACGGCTCGACGATCGGCGCGGCGCCGATCGCCGCCAGGGCGCGCGGCACCAGGTAGTCGATCGGCGCGTCGCCGCGGCGGGTTCGTTTGTAGTGGAAGCCGCCCGGGTCTCCGAGTCCGGCGGTGACGAGACCGTGGCGGATCGCAGCGACCCGGTCACGGTGAGTGGCCAGCCAGGCGATGGCGCCGATCGTCCCGGGCGCGAAGAGGAATCGATAGGTGAGCCGACGCCGCGGCCGGGCGGCCAGCTCGGCGGCGAGCGCCGTCATCACCACGAGCCCGGAGAGGTTGTCGTTGGCCAGCTGCGGATGGCAGACGTGGGTGGAGAGGAGCACCTCCTCCGCGCTCTCGCCGGGCAGCACCGCCTCGCCCCAGCTGAAGATCCCGTCGACCCGCTCGGCGTCGATCGCCACCTCGTACTCCCCTTCGGGCAGCGACTCGACCACCCGGTGCGGCAGGCAGAAGCCCCAGTTCTCGCGCCAGTAGCTGGTGCGATAGGGGATGGCATCGGGGCGGTCGGCCAGGGAGAAGAGGTGGGGGCGCAGCTCGGCGAGTGACAGCCGGGCGCGGTGGCCGGCGCTGGCGTTGAGCACGTGCAGGTTGTGTACCGCCGCGTCGGCGATCACCCGGCCGTCCGGCCCGGTGAGGGTGGCCGAGCGCAGGATCCACTCGCGCGGTGCCTCCCAGTCGAGCAGCGGCGTGCCGCTCGGCAGGTCGACCCGCTCGATCGGCGCGAATCCGGCGAGCAGATCCAGCGTCTCGCGCACTCCCGGGCCGGCGAGAGAGCGCGGAATCCGGTAGAGGCGGGCGGCGAGGGCATGCAGTGCGGCGCCGTCGGCGAGGGGGAGCGTCATCGTGGGCGGTCCGCCGGCAGTCTATCGCCGGCGGCGGGATCCGCCGGGGGGTATCATCGGTGCCTCGCCCCCGAGGAGGTCCCATGTCCGTTCGCCGCTCGATCGTCATCGCGCTCGCCCTGCTCGCGGCATCCCCGCTGCCCGTCGCCGCGGCCGGAAGCGAAGTGCGTCACCCCGAGGATCTGTTCGTCGTCGACTGCCTGCTGCCGGCCAAGGTGCGCAGTCTCGGCCGCCACACCCGGGTCGCCGCCCCACGGCGGGTCGCCCGGATGTCGGCGCACGAGTGCGGCCTGCGCGGTGGCGAACACGCCGCCGATCCCTCGGATCTCGCCTGGGCGCTGCAAGCGTGGACGGCGCAGGCCGAAGCCGGAGACGCCGAGGCGATGAACAATGTCGGCGAGATCTGGGAGCAGGGGGTACGCGGGCAGGTCGACCACGCGCTGGCGGCGCACTGGTACCGGCGTGCCGCCGAGGCCGGCAGCCGGCGGGCGCAGACCAACCTGGGCGCGCTCTACGAACAGGGGCGCGGCGTCGAGCGCGACGAGCACGCGGCGCTCGCCTGGTACCGGCGCGCCGCCGGCCTGACCGGCGAAGCCGACCTCGACGCCCGGCGCGAGATCGAGGCGTTGCAGGCGGAGCTCGCGGCCAGCCGCGCCGAGGCCGGGGCCGCGCGCGCCGAACTGGCCCGGCTCGGCGGTGACCTCGAGGCGGCGCGTGACGAACTCGCCGCGGCCGAACAGCTCGCCGGCCGGCTGCGGGCCGAGGTCGCCGCCGCCGAGGAGCGGGCCCGCCGGGCGGCGGCCTCCGCCGAGGCAGCGCGCCGGGCGCCCGAGGTGATCGCCGCGGCCGAGCAGGCCGCGGCCGCCGGACGAGAGCTCGAGTCGCGGCAGGCGCGGGTCGCCGAGCTCGAAGCGGCGCAGGATCGCTACCGGCGGATGCTCGCCGAACTCGAAGCGGCCGCCGGCAGCGGCGAGATGCTGGCCGCGCTCGGGCCGGCCGAACTGGCGGGACGCCCGGCGCCGAAGATCCAGTTCGTCCGTCCGGACGTGCTGGTCACCCGCGGCCCGTCGATCGTCACGCTGCCGGCCGGCGGCGCCGTCACCGAGGTGGTCGGCCGGGTCGAGAGCGCGCTCGGGCTCGCCTCGCTGCTGGTCGACGGCCGGCCGCTCGAAACCGACTCCCGGGGCTACTTTCGCCTGCGGACCGAAGCCGCTCCCGGATCGACGCTGAGGTTCGTCGCCGTCGACCGGGCGCGACGCCGGGCGACCGCCGAACTGCAGTTCGTCGACGGCGTGGCGGCCCCGGCTCCGGCCTCCGGGGCCGTCCCGGCCGGCGTCACCGCCCGGAGCGGGGAACGCCGGCGCGCCCACGCCCTGATCGTCGCCAACGGCAACTACCGCGACCTGCCGGCGCTCGCCACGGCGCGCGCCGACGGCGAGGCGATGGCGCGCGTCCTGTCCGACCGCTTCGGCTACCGCACCACGGTGCTGCTCGATGCGACCTTCCTCGACACGCTCAAGGCGCTCGACGCGCTCGGCCGCGAGCTCGGACCCGACGGCGACCTGCTCGTCTACTACGCCGGCCACGGACGGATGGAGGCCGCGGGCGAGCGCGGGTACTGGCTGCCGGTCGACGCGCGCGAGGAGGATCCGTCGACCTGGATCCCCAACGAGGCGGTCGCCCGGATCCTCGCCACTTTCGCGGCGGGGCGGATCCTGGTCGTCTCGGACTCGTGCTACGCCGGAGCCTTCGCCGCCAGCGGCTTCGAGGTGGCGGGCGGCGCGGGGGGCGCGAAGTCGCGCCTGGTGCTCACCTCCGGGGGCCTGCAGCCCGTTCTCGATGCCGGCGGGGACGGCCGCCACTCGATCTTCGCCCGCGCCCTGCTGTCGGTACTCCAGCTGGCGCCGCAGCCGCTTTCGGCCTCCGACGTCTTCTCCGCGGTGGCCGCACGGGTGGCGTGGAAATCGGCCCAGCTCGGCGTGGCCCAGGCTCCGCAGCTGGCGCCGATCCGCTTCGCCGGTCACGAAGCGGGCGAGCTGGTGCTCACCCCGGGCCGGGGCTGATCCCGCTCAGGGGGTCGTCGCTGCGGCGCCGGCGGCGCTGTCGAGTGCGCGCAGCACGCCGGCCAGGCGATCGCGCGCGTCGGCGGCCCGATCGGCGGCATCGAACGCGCGGCCGAGGTCTCCGCCGGTGCGCGCCTCTCCGGTCAGCTGGCGCGCCTCGGCGACCAGCTCGCGGGCCCGCTCGTAGTCCTGCGCCAGCTGCGGCCGGGCGGCCCACAGCGAGGCGACGGCGGTCGAGGTGCGCGACCCTTCGATCTCCGCGATCTGACGTTCGAGCAGGGTGAGCGCCTCTTCGACGGGACGCAGCTGATCGTCGACGTCGGGCACGGCCGCGCAGCGCTGGCGCAGGCCGGCGACGAGCGAACCCTCGGGGCTCGCCGCCAGCACGCCCTGCCGCTCGGACTCGGCGAGCGCCTTGAGCCCCTCCTCGCACTGGCCGAGCGCGATCAGAGCCTGTCCGTAGTGGAAATGGGGGAGGTAGCCCGGCCGTTCGGTGGCGTCGGCGAGGAGCTGCTCGCGCAGCCGGCGGGCGGCGCCGGCCGAGTCGCCGGAGGCCAGCGCCCCGAGCGCTTCGCGATAGGCCGCCGGTCCCGCCGAGCCGCCGGCTTCGCCGCGCAGCGCGCGCCAGAGCAGCCACCCTCCGACGGCCACCACGGCGGCGAGCAGCAGGACGATCGCCCGCCGCGCCGCCGCCGGGACTCCGCCGGGGGCCGGTACCGGTGGCGCGACCCGTCGCACCCGCGGCTCAGGTTCGATCGGCAGCGTATGACGCGGCGGTGCCGCCGCCGGCGGTCGGACGATCGGCACTTCGGCGGTGGGCGCCTCGTGCAGGGAGGCGGCGCCGCTCCGGCCGGTGCGCAGCGTGGCGGCGGGGAGAGCTTCCTCGCCCTCCGCCGCCGCGGCTCGCGCCTCGTCGGCCCGACGGCGCTCGTCGATGCGCGAGGCCAGGGCGCTTGCCCGGGGGTCCTCGGGGCGGCGCGCCAGCACTTCCGTGATCTTCGACAGCGCGTCGGGGATCGCGCCGGCGGCCAGGGCCTCCTCGGCCTCCGCGAGCAGCCGTTCCAGCCGCTCGGTTTCGGCATGGGCCTGTCGCATCTCGCGCTCGCGCGCCTCGATGCGCGCGAGCAGCGCCGTCAGCTCGGGGTCGTTGCCGAGCTGCTCGACGGCCGCGGCGACCCGCTGGCGCGCCGCCGCGAACTCGCCGCGGCCGAGCATCGACAGCGCTTCGCTGCCGGCGCGCGTCAGCTCCTCCTCGCGTTCGTGGCGGGCCCCGGCGCGGGCGGCTTCGAGCCGGCGGGCGGCCTCGCCCGGCGCCGGCGCCGGAAAGAGCTGCTGGATCTCGGCCAGGCGGGCCGCGAGGTCCTCGGCCGACTCCGGGCGCGAGCCGGGCTCCTTGGCCATCGTGGTCAACAGCAACCGCCGCAGAGGATCGGGAATCCGGTGTTCGGGGTCCGAGACGTCGAACGGCACCGGCTCGCCGTGCAGGTGGGCGGCGATGAGCGACGGCAGATCGTGGCCGCGGATCGGGTAGCAGCCGGTCACCAGTTCGTAGAGCATGACGCCGAAGGAGTACAGGTCGGCCCGCGCGTCGATCTCCGGCGACGTGAGCTGCTCGGGCGACGAATAACGCGGCTTGCCGAGATAGAGCGAAGTGGCGGTTCCCTTGCCCTCGGATCGCAGCGTCTTGACGATTCCGAGGTCGATCAGTTTGACCAGCGGCTCACCGTCGACGTCACGGGTGACCATCAGGTTGTCCGGCGCGACGTCGCGGTGGACGAACCCCTTGCGATGCAGGAAGCCGAGCGCGCGCAGCGCCTGCTGCGCGAGGGCGAGGTCGAGCGCCACGTCGCGCGCTTCGGGCCGTCGGCCGAACTCCTCGAGCGTGAAGCCGTCGATGTACTCGAGGACGATCGACGCGTTGCCCTCGTCGTCGACCGAGAAGTCGTAGAGCTGGGCAATGTTCGGATGGCGCAGCTGGATGGCCGTGCGGGCCTCGCGCAGAAAGCGCTGCCGGAGGTCCTCGTCGGCGTTCAGGTGGGAGCGCAGCACCTTGACCACCCGCAGCTCGTCGAGCAGCCGATGGCGGACGAGGTAGATCGCCCCCATGCCTCCTTCGCGGAGGCGACGGACGACTTCGTACTTCGGGTCGATGCGCGGAGCGAGCAAGCCGGCGGCTTCCGGAGCCTCAGAACTCGAGACGCAGGCCGGCGTTGACGGTGCGCATCTCGAAGTCGTCGCGCAGCAGGTCGTGGTCGTAGGCGACGAAGAGGCTGCCCCAGAGGAACTGGAAGCGCAGCGCGCCCGAGAGGGTGAGCCAGTCGCGATCGGGTTCGTCGGTGAACACCTGGAAGGTCGCCCCGGAGGCATCGGCGAGGAAGCGCGCCGTGACCGCCTGCGGATCGTCGTCGAACTCGTGCGCCCAGGTGGCGGTCAGCTGCGGGATGACCAGGCCGGAACCGGTGGAGATGGCGCGGCCCCAGTCGAGGCCGGCTTCGCCGAGCAGCGACTCGACGGTCTGCGCCCCGACTTCGAGGCCGAAGTCGACGACGCCGAAGCCGGTGCCGGGAATCGTCGCCTCGGCCCCCTCCTCGCGGAAGCCGTCGATCTCGGCGCGCGCCCAGTTGCCGCGCGCGAAGAAGGTGAGCGATCCGGCGCGCCCGTCGACCGAGCGGCCGAGCTCGAGGGTGGCGCCGAGCTGGTCCCCCTCGAAGTCGGCGTGCGCCACCAGGCGGCCGATCTCCGGCAGGTCCAGGTTGCGGCGCTGGGCGAACTCGTCGCGTCCGGCCGACAGCGTCCCCTGCACGTACCCTTTGGCTCCTTCGCGGATCAGATAGAGCGTCGCCGCCAGGGCGTCGGTGTCGAGCTCGCCGCCGTCGCCGGCCAGCTCCGTTTCGCCGCCCAGCGAGGAGAGAGCCAGGCCGACGAAGCCGTTGGCGCCGACCGCCCGGTCGACGCCGATCGTCAGCCCGACGGTGTCGAAGTCGAAGCCGGTCTCCTCGCCGGTTTCGTCGCGTTCGCCCTGCGACAGGCGGCCGGTGACGAAGAAGCCCCACGGGCGGTCGCGCACCGCGGCGATCTCGGGCGCCGGGGCGGTGGCCGGCGCGTCCTCGGCGTCGAGGCCGGCGTAGAGGCGCGCGAAGGAGGATTCGAGCCGGCCGGCGAAGCGCTCGAGCGAGTGCCGGTCGGCGCTGGCGGCGGCGATCATCTCGCTCGACAGGCGGGTGCCGCCGAGGTCGAGGGCGATCTGGTCGACGGCCCCCCGCAGCGCGCCGCCGCGCAGGGCCGCGAGGCGCGACTGGATCGATCCGCGCTGCTGCTCGAGGCCGGCCAGCGAGGAGGTTCCGAGCGAGCCGAGCCCGGTGGGGGCGAAGGCGCGCATCGCATCGGCGCGCTCGCCCTCCTCGTCGAGGGTGCCGGTCATGTAGACGCACAGCGGCGTCGGCTGCGGCTGCGGGCGCTGCTGGCCCCCCTCGACGAAGACGTCGAGGCAGATGGCGTCGAGCGCCTCGCCGATCGACAGATAGCTCTGGCGAGACGGGTCGAGGGTGCCGAGGCTGGCGGTGTCGACGGTGAACAGGATCGACGGCGGCTCGGGCTGGACCCGCGCATTCGGCACCGAGGCGCGGATGGTCGTGCGGCCGGCAGTCGAGAAACCGAAGGTCGCCGCGGCGACGCCGTCGGCCCCGGTGGTCACCGTCTGGTCGCTGCGTCCGACGCCCGGCGAACCCGGCGAGGACTCCACGGCGAAGCGGACGTCGAAGCCGGACGCCGGACGGCCGTCCGAGAAGGTCAGCCGGATCGCCACGGTGCCGCGCTCGCCGAGCGTGAGGTCGAGCGCCGTGGCGCCGGCGGGTTCGAGCACCAGGGTCTCGGGCAGCGGCGTCGGCGCGGGGGTCCCGGTCGCCTGCGAGGTGCGG
Source organism: uncultured Thermoanaerobaculia bacterium (assembly GCA_964471955.1). Classification (GTDB taxonomy): domain Bacteria; phylum Acidobacteriota; class Thermoanaerobaculia; order Multivoradales; family JAGPDF01; genus JACTMI01. The sequence continues at coordinate 45,204 of CAYYIK010000013.1, forward strand.
ATCTCGAACTGGACGATCTCGCCGAAGAGGTCGGCCGCGATCGTGGTGCGGCCCGAGCGGGGAATGCGGAAGTCGGCGCGCGAAATTCCGTCACCGGCCGAGTAGGACTGGCCGCCGCCGGTGGCGCCGGCCGTCGTCGCCACGACCCGCCAGCGGACCAGGTAGTCCCCCGCCGGCGTACCGAAGGGGGAGCGCACCCGCGCTTCGAGCGTCAACGGGCCCGGGCGCACGGTCTGCGTGGTCGCCGAAACGGGCTCGAGGGTGTAGCCGTCGGAGCCCTGGGCCCGGGCCGGGTCGCCGCCGAAGGCCGAAACGAGCGCGGCGAGCGTCAGGGCGAAGCGGACGGCGCGACGGAACGGGGCGGCGAGAGGGCGGGTCGTCATGACGGCCTCCGGGAGCGGGCCCGACGCCCCGGGCGGGGCGGCGCAGCGCTGCAGATGGACCGGAGAAGTCTAGCAGCAGGGAGCGCGCCGGCGGCGCGGCTCAGTGGAAGTCGGGGAACGAGCGGTCGCGCTCGGAGATCACCTCGACCGGCGCCGGCCAGCGGATGGCGAGGGCGGGATCGTCGAAGCGGGCGCCGCGCGAGGCCTCCGCCACGTGCTCGACCGTCATCGCGTAGTGCACCTCGCAGCCGTCCTCGAGGGTGAGGAAGCCATGGGCGATGCCGGGCGGGATCCAGACCGCTTCGCGCCCGTCCGCCGTCAGTTCGAGAGCGACGGAGCGCAGGCGCGTGGGCGAGCCGTCGCGCAGATCGACGAGGACGTCGTGGATCCGGCCGCGCGTGCAGCGCACCAGCTTCCCCTCGCCGTGCGGAGCCGCCTGCCAGTGCAGGCCGCGCAGGGTGCCGCGGCGCGGATTCCAGGAGAGGCTGGTCTGGACGAACTGTGCCGGGATGCCGGCCGCGGCGAACTCGCGGGCGCACCAGGTGCGGGCGAACAGACCCCGTTCGTCGACGCTCGGCTCGACGGTGATGCGCCAGGCGCCGGCGAGCTCGAGCGGCGCGAACTTCACGGCAGGACCGCCACCTCGGGAATGGCGACCACGAAGCGCCCCCCCCACTCGCGGATTCCGGCCATCTGTCCGGCGATCTCCTCGCTGAGGTTCCACGGCAGGATGAGCACGTAGTCCGGGCGCGTCTCGAAGATCGCCTCCGGGGCGCGAATCGGGATCCGGCTGCCGGGCAGGTAGCGCCCCTGCTTGTGGGGGCTGCGGTCGACCGTGTAGTCGAGAAAGTCGCCCCGGATGCCGCAGTAGACGAGCAGGGTGTTGCCCTTGGCCGGCGCTCCGTAGCCGACGATCCGCTTGCCGGCGCGCCGGGCGCCGATGAGGAACTCGAGCAGCTTGCGCTTGGTCTCGCGCACCTTCTCGCCGAAGGCCTCGTAGTAGGCGAGCGTCTCGAGGCCGTCGTTCCTCTCGCGCGCGCGCAGCGCGGCGACCCGCGGATCGACCGGCTGTCGGCCGCTCGCGCGGTGCTGGGCATAGATGCGCAGCGAACCGCCGTGGGTCGGCAGTTCCTCGACGTCGAACAGCTCGAGGCCGTGGGTGGCGAAGAACCGCTCGACGGCGACCAGCGAGAGGTAAGAGTAGTGCTCGTGGTAGATGGTGTCGAACTGGTTGCCGGCGACCAGGCGCGCCAGGTGCGGAAACTCCATGGTCAACACGCCGCCCGGCTTGAGCAGGATCGCCAGCCCGCCGACGAAGTCGTCGAGGTCGGGAACGTGCGCCAGCACGTTGTTGCCGAGCAGCAGGTCGGCGGCGTGGCCGTCGGCGACCAGTTCGCCGGCCGCCTGCCGGCCGAAGAAGCGGACCACGGTCGGGATGCCGATGGCGCGCGCCGCTTCGGCGACGTTGGCCGCCGGCTCGATGCCGAGCACCGGGATGCCGCGGTCGCGGAAATGGCGCAGCAGGTAACCGTCGTTGGAGGCGATCTCGACCACCCGGTGCGACGGGCCGAAGCCGAAACGCCCGACCATCGCCTCGGCGTAACGCCGGGCGTGTTCGACCCAGGAGGTCGAGTAGGAGGAGAAGTAGGCGTAGTCGCTGAAGATCTCGGCCGGCGTCGCGGCCTCGGGAAGCTGGCAGAGCCAGCAGCGGTCGCAGACCCAGACGGTGAGCGGATAGAACGGCTCGGCCTTCGAGAGGGCCTCGGTGCTCAGGTACGAGTTGGCGAGCGGCGAGCTGCCGAGGTCGACGAAGACGTGCTCGAGCGCCGCCCCGCAGGCGCGGCAGGCGAGTCCGGGCGCGCTCAAGCCGGGCTCTCCGCGGGGATCGCGTCGCGCGGCGCGACAAAGGCGGCGACCTGCTCCTCGCAGAGCGACCGTGCGTCCTCGCCGGCGGCGAAGCGGCGATACCAGTCGACCGTCCACGCCACCGTCTGGTCGATGCGCAGTCGGGAGTGCCAGCCCAGCTCGACGCGCGCCTTGGTGGCGTCGAGCTTGAGGAAGATGTGCTCGTGGTGGCGCGGCCCCTCCTGGGGCTGCCAGGCCGGCTCGATCCCCCAGGCACGCTGCAATCGTTCGGCGAGCCAGCCCACCGAGCGGGCGTCCTCCTCGTGCGGAGCGAAATTCCAGGCCTCGGCGAAGCCGGCACCTTCGTCGCGATGGAGCAGCTCGGCCAGGCGCAGATAGCCCGCGAGCGGGTCGAGGACGTGTTGCCACGGGCGGATCGCTCCCGGGTAACGCAGCTCGACGGGGCGCCCCGCCTCGAGGGCGCGCACCGTGTCGGGCACCAGGCGATCCTCCGCCCAGTCGCCGCCGCCGACGACGTTGCCGGCGCGCGCCGTTCCGATGCGCGTTTCGGCATCCTCGCCGGAGAAGAAGGAGGATCGGTAGGCGCGGGTGATCAGTTCGGCGGCGGCCTTGCTCGCCGAGTAGGGGTCGCGGCCGCCGAGCGCCGACTTCTCCCGGTAGGACCAGAGCCACTCGCGGTTCTCGTAGCACTTGTCGCTGGTCACCACGACGAGCGACCGCACGCCACCGGTCTGGCGGACCGCCTCGAGCAGGTGGACGGTGCCGAGGACGTTGGTCGAGAAGGTGCCGACGGGATCCTCGTAGCTGCGCCGCACGATCGGCTGGGCGGCGAGGTGGAGGACGACCTCGGGGCGGACCTCGCGTATCGCCGCGGTGAGGCGATCGAGATCCCGGACGTCCCCCTCGAGGGCGCGCATGCCGCGGCCGAGACGGGCGGCCTTGAACAGGTTCGGCTGGGTGGCGGGCGGCAGGGCGTAGCCGCTCACCGTCGCCCCCATGAGCTGGAGCCAGAGGCAGAGCCAGGCCCCTTTGAAACCGGTGTGGCCGGTCACCAGGACGCGGCGACCGCGCCAGAAGTCCGCGTTGACGATGACCTCCCCCTTTCGTGGGCGGGACGGGTGGTGCAGGACCCCGCGGCGGCGGGGTGAAAATCGTAACATCGGGGGGGACGCGGCGCCACGCCGGCGGCTCTCGCGGCCCCCTTCCGGCTCCCCCGTTGTGCTACCGTAGTGCCCCGCGTGAGCCCCGTGTCCGTCGATCCCGAGCTGCTCTCGATCCTCGTCTGCCCGCAGAGCCGCGGGCGTCTCGAGCTGGTCGATCTGCCCGAGCCGGTGCGTGCCCGCCTCGTCGAGCGCTACCGGGAGCACTTCCGCGACGAGACGCCGGTCGTCGAACAGGGGCTCTGGGCCGCCGACTCCGGCCTCGTCTATCCGATCGTCTCGGACATTCCGGTGCTGCTGGTCGACGAGGCGATCCCCGCCGCCGAGATCGGGCGCTGAGCGGATGAGCGCCGCGCCGGTCGGCCTGCGCCTCGTGCCGCCGCCGGAGACGGCGGCGGCCGCGACGCCGGCGGCCGAGGCGGCGCCACGTACTCTGCGCGAACGGCTGCGTGGCGGCCTGTTCGCCTCGCACCTGCTGACCACCTGGGCTCTCGGCCTCTCCAACGCGCTGCTCGGCCTGGCGATTCTCGTCGCGCCGCTGCTCGGTCCGGTGCGCCTGCCCGCCGAGCGGCCGGCGCGCCGCATGCTCGCCATGGCCGGGCTCTACCTTCTGCTGCTCGCCGGCGCGATCGGCGCCTCGCGCGTCGTTTCGCTGAGCGCGCGCGCCTTTTCGGAGATCTTCAGCTTCGCCACCTTCGGCTTCGCCCTGGTCTGGATCCGCGGCGAGCGGCGGGTGCGCTGGCTGCTCGACGGCCTGGTCCTGGTCGGCGCCTTCGTCGCCCTCTCCGGGCTCGCCCAGGTGCTGCTCGGCTACGGCGATATCGAGCGGCGCATCCGCGGACCTTTCTCGCACTACATGACCTTCGCCGGGACGCTGCTGCTCATCGATCTGGTGCTGATCGCCCGCATGCTGCTGCGCCGGGAGCGCCGCACCGGCCACGGCCCGACGGCCTGGCTCGACCGCCCGGCGGTGGCCTGGACGGCCCTGGTGGTGCTCAACCTGGCGCTGATCGGCAGCCTGACGCGCAGCGCCTGGATCGCGCTGGTCGCGGCGCTGGCCGGCATCACCGCACTGGTCCGCCCGCGCCTGCTGCTGTGGGCGCCGGTGGTGGCGCTCGGTTTCCTGCTGCTCGCGCCGGTGCCGGTGGTTTCGCGCGTTCTGTCGATCACGGCGGTCGGCGAGGCCTCCAACTACGACCGCATCGCGATGGCGGAGGCCGGGGCGCGGATGGTGGACGAACGGCCGCTGCTCGGGGTCGGTCCCGACATGGTCAAGCACCTCTACCCCCTCTATCGCCACCCGACCGCGCCGCGCCTGCTCACGCCGCACCTGCACAACGCCTACGTCCAGCTGGCCGCCGAGCGCGGCCTGCCCGCCCTCCTGGTCTACCTCGGGTTGGTCGGCTGCGCCCTGGTCGCGGCGTGGAACGGCTTCCGCGCCGGCGCGGAAGCCGGCCGGCCGGGGGTCCGGGCGGATCTCCACCTCGGGGTCCTCGCGGCGCTGGTCGGCTTCTCGATCGCCGCCCTGTTCGAGAACAACTGGGGGGACACCGAGGTGCAGCGGCTCGTGCTCTTCCTCCTGGCGGTGCCGTTCTGCCTCGAGGCGGGGAAGGGCGAAGCGGGCACCGGGACGGCGTGAGCGCAGCGGCGACGCCGATCGGCGCCTTTCTCGACGACCTGCGACCCGGACTCGAGCGCGAGCTGGACCGCCTGCTGCCGGCGGCCGACGCGCCGCCGGCCCGCCTGCACGCGGCCATGCGTTACAGCGTCCAGGCGGGCGGCAAACGCCTGCGACCCGCCCTGCTGATGCTCGCGGCCGAGCGATTCGGTGCGCCGCGGGACCTCCTCTGGACGCCGGCCGCGGCGGTCGAATTCATCCACACCTACAGCCTCGTTCACGACGACCTGCCGGCGCTCGACGACGACGACCTGCGGCGCGGCCGACCGACGCTGCACCGCGCCTTCGACGAGGCGACGGCGATCCTCGCCGGCGACGCCCTGCTCACGCTCGGGCTCACCCTGCTCGCCCGCGAGCCTGCGGTGCTGCCCGGCGAGCGCCGGGCCGCCGCCGCGGCGCTCGTCGGCGAGGCGATCGGCACCGGCGGGATGATCGGCGGTCAGATGGAGGACCTCGCCGCCGAGGCGGCCTGGCCGGAGGCGGCCGCGGCCGCCCTCGACCGCATCCACCGCGGCAAGACCGGCGCCCTGATCGTCGCCTGTCTGCGCCTCGGAGGGCTCTACGCCGGCGCGAGCGCGGACGAGGACGCCCGGCTGGCGGCTTTCGGCGAGCGGCTCGGCCTGCTCTTCCAGATCGGGGACGACCTGCTCGACGTCGAAGGAGAGGTCGGCCGCCTCGGCAAGACCCCCGGCAAGGACGCGCTCGCCGCCAAGCTCACCTACCCGGCGCTCTACGGCGCGGCGGCGAGCCACGCCCGGCTGGTCTCGCTCGCCGGCGAGGCGCGCGCCCTCGCGGAGGCCCTTCCGGGCGATGCTAAACTGCTCCATTCTCTGGTGGATCTCCTCTCGGAAAGGACCTCCTGAGGCGATGACCTCCCCCCTGCTCGACCAAGTCCACTCTCCCGCCGACCTGCGCCGCCTCGAGCCGGGCCAGCTCGAACAGCTGGCCGACGAGCTGCGCGAGGAGATCGTCGCCTGTGTCTCGAAGACCGGCGGCCACTTCTCCTCCAACCTCGGCTCGGTCGAGCTGACGATCGCCCTGCACTACCTGTTCGACACGCCGCGCGACCTGCTGGTGTGGGACGTCGGCCATCAGACCTATCCCCACAAGATCCTCACCGGCCGGCGCGACCGGATGCAGACGCTGCGGCAGTATGGCGGCCTCTCCGGCTTCTGCCTGCGTTCGGAGTCGGAGTACGACGTGGTCGCCGCCGGGCACGCTTCGACCTCGATTTCGGCCGCCCTCGGCCTGGCGGTCGCGCGCGACCTGCGCGGCGAGTCGCACCACGTGGTGGCCATCATCGGCGACGGCTCGATGACCGCCGGCATGGCGTTCGAGGCGATGAACCAGGCCGGGCATCTGGGGACCCGGCTGGTGGTCGTGCTCAACGACAACTCGATGTCGATTTCGCCGTCGGTCGGCGCGCTGACGAAGTACCTCGAAGCGCTGATGGCCGGCCGCCACTACGCCAAGCTCAAGGACGACGTGAAGAAGGTGCTGCACAAGATTCCCGGCATCGGCGACCCGATGCTCGAGGTCGCCAAGGGCCTCGAGGAGGGGGTGCGCCAGGTCTTCACGCCCGGCACGCTGTTCGAGGAGCTCGGCTTCCGCTATGTCGGGCCGGTCAACGGCCACTCCGTTCCGGCGCTGCTCGCGGCGCTCGCCGAAGCGCGCGATATCGACGGCCCGGTGCTCGTCCACGCGGTGACCAAGAAGGGGAAGGGCTACAAGTACGCCGAGGACGAACCGGTCGAATACCACGGTCCGTCGGCCTTCGACCCGGTGGCCGGGATCCAGAAGAAGAAGCCGGCCGGCGCCCCGGTCGTCGCGCCGAGCTACACCTCGGTGTTCGGCAAGGCGGTGATCCGCCTCGCCGAGCACGACCCGCGCATCGTGGCGATCACCGCCTCGATGCCCGACGGCACCGGCCTCGTCCCCTTTTCCGAGCGCTTTCCGGACCGCTTCCTCAATACCGGCATCGCCGAGCAGCACTCGGTGACGCTCGCCGGCGGACTCGCCCTCGGCGGCGTCCGTCCGGTCGTGGCGATCTATTCGAGCTTCCTGCAGCGCGGCTTCGACCAGATCTTTCACGACGTCTGCCTGATGGATCTGCCGGTCACCTTCGCGCTCGACCGCGGCGGCATCGCCGGCAACGACGGGTGGACCCACCACGGCCTGTTCGATTTCGCCTACTTCCGCATCTTCCCGAACACCATCGTGATGGCGCCGAAGGACGAGAACGAGCTGCAGCACATGCTCGCCACGGCGGTCGAACAGTCGCACCCGACGGCGCTGCGCTACCCGCGCGGCAACGGCGTCGGCGTGCCGCTCGACGGCGAGTTCCGGCAACTGCCGATCGGCAAGGCCGAGGTGCTGCGGCGCGGCCGGCACGGCGTGGTCTGGGCCATCGGCTCGACGGTCCATCCGGCGCTCGAGGCGGTGGAGCGACTCGCCCGCGAGGGGATCGAACTCGGCCTGGTCAACGCGCGCTTCGTCAAGCCGCTCGACCGGGAGCTGCTGCGCACGCAGTTCCAGCAGCTCGGCGGCGCCGGCGCCCGAATCGCCACGGTGGAGGAGCACGTGATCGCCGGCGGCTTCGGCTCGGCGGTCGCCGAGTCGCTCGCCGACATGGAGCTGCACGGCGCCGAGCTGGTTCACATCGGCGTGCCCGACAAGTTCATCCCCCACGGCTCGCAGGAGGTTCTGCGCAAGACCCTCGGCCTCGACGCCGACGGCCTCTACTTCCGCTTCCGCACCTTCTTCGC
>CAYYIK010000014.1:0-49893 GCA_964471955.1 uncultured Thermoanaerobaculia bacterium
GCATCGAAAGCGTCGCCGACGAAGCCGACCTCGAAGACGTCTACGACACCGAGCGGCATTTGCTCTTCGTGGCGTGCACCCGGGCGCGGGAGCGGCTGCTCGTGAGCGGAGTCGAGCCGGGGTCGGAGTTTCTGGGGGACCTCGCCGGCGCGGACGCCGCACGGTGACCGGGAAACCGGGGACAGGCACGGATTCTCCGGGGAGCGGGTAGCAGGCGCGGCGGAGGGGAGGGAATCCGAGCCAGTCCCCGATTTCCTGCGGCGGTGGCGTCCGGCGGCGGGGTTGGGGGAATCCGGGCGGCTTTGCGGATCGGCTGGCACCTGTTCGCGGCACCTGTTCGCGTCGCGGGGGATTGACGGGGTGGGGTGTTTGCGACACCATCGCTGTCTATTATGGTGTCGCTATGAGGTTCACGCTCAGCCAGCTCTGCCAGCGCGCCCAGGTTCCCGGCCGGACCGTGCGCTACTACATTCAGAAGGGCCTGCTGCCGCCGCCCGAGGGCGAGAAGCGCGGGGCCTGGTACACCGAGCGGCATCTGGCGGACCTGCTGCGGATCCGCCAGTGGCAGGAGACCGGGCTGACGCTGGACGCCATCGCCGGGCTGCTCGCCGCCCGTCGCGAGCCGCCGGTGGCGCCGGCGCGCGCCGGCGCCGTCGAGGTGCGCTCGCACTTGATCGTGGCTGAAGGGATCGAGCTGGTGGTCTCCCCCGACCGCGCCCGGCTCACGCAGGACGACATTCGCCAACTTTTTCGTGCGGTCCAGGACGCCCTCTCCGGGCTGCCCGGCGCCGGACGACCTCCAGAGGAGAACCCTTGATGTTCGAGCCCGGCCCTCGCTTCCGCTCTCTGCTGACCCGCAGTCGACTCGACGTCACGATCGACGCCTTGCTGGCCCGCTACGAGTTGCGGCACGGCTTCCACAACCACCGGATCGAGCCAGTCGAGATCGTCTTCACCTTCCCGATTCCGCTCGATGCCGCGTTCCTCGGCATGGAGGCCACGATCGGCGGGGTGACCCGGATCTCCCGCGTCCAGCCGCGTCAGGAGGCGCGCGAGACCTTCGACGAGGCCATCGCCGAGGGGGACAGTGGAGTGCTGCTGGAGCGTCTGGAGCCGGGCCTGCTTTGCGTCGACCTGGGCAATCTCGGCCCGGACGAGCGCGGAGAGGTCGTGCTGCGCTTCGCCGCCGCGCTGGACGTGGCCGGCGGCACGGCCCGCTTCGTCCTGCCGCTGGTGCATCGCCCCCGCTACGGGCGCGTCCGCCTCGACCCGGCGTCCACTCCCGAACCCGACTTCGCCGTGGAGCATCAACTCGAGGCGTGGATCCGCGTCCTCGGCCCGTTCGCCGACGCGCCGGTGACCTGTTCGTCACATGCGGTGCGATTCGAGCGCAAGGAAGATGCCCTTGAGATGAGTCTCAGCTACCCGCTGCTCGACCGGGACCTGGTGCTGGCATTCGAACTGCCGGACGGCGCCTCGGGTGCCGCGAGCCTGATCGCCGACGGCGGAGGCGCGATCGGTCTGCTCGATCTCACCGCACCGGTCAGGGAACCGGCCGACGAGCCGCTCGACCTCTGCCTGGTGCTGGACGGCTCGGGCTCGATGTCGGGCGATGCCATCGCCCAGGCCCGCGGCGCGCTGAGCGCCGTAGTCGGCTTGCTGCGCGACGAGGACCGAGTTCAGGTGCTGCGGTTCGGCACGACGGTCGTGCCGCTTCTGCGCCGGCCGCTGCGCGCTACGGCGCGGGTTCTCGAAGCGCTGCGCGCGCTGGTGCAAGTGATCGACGCCGATCTGGGGGGCACCGAGATCGAAAAGGCTCTGTCGGCGGCGCTCGACGGCCTGGCGGACGGCGACGGCACCCGCCGCCGCGCCATCCTCCTGGTCACCGACGGTGCCGTGCAGCCGCACGCCCTCGACCGGTCCCGGGAGCGGGCAGTGGCGGCCGGAGTCCGCATCTTCGTGGTGGCGGTGGGCAGCAGTGCCGGTGTCGATGTGCTGGCCCCGCTGGCCGCGGCCACCGGCGCGGTGCTCGAGCGCACCGTCCCGGCCGAGTCGATCGACGCGGCGGTCCTGCGCCAGTTCCGCCGCGCCCGGCACGCCGTGCCGCTGGCAATCGAGGTGGATTGGGGAGCGGGCGCTCGCGCTTTGCCGCACCCGGTGGTCTATCCCGGCGACGCGGCGACGCTGGTCGCGTTTCTGCCCGACCCCGGACCGCGCCCGGTGTACTACCGCTGCGGCCCGGCCGACGAGCCGACCACGCTGACGACCGGGGCCGCGACCCCGGATCCGCCGCGCCGGGCCTGGGCGGGGCAGCAGGCGTACCTCCACGCCGGCGGGAACACCGCCGAGCGGGAGGCCCTCGCGATGCGTTACGGGCTGATCGCCGAGGAGACCTCCGCCGTGCTGGTCCAGGTGCGCGCGTCCGGCGACAAACTCGACGGTCTGCCCGCGGTCGTACCGATCGCGCCCATGCGGCCGGCCGGCATGCTGAGATCCCAGCGGCGGATATTTTTGCCCGTCTCACGTGTTTACGAGGAGGTATTCTCATTTCAGCCTGACCGTTCCCGCCGCCCCGCTCAGGTGCCGGCACCCGTGCCCCAGCCGGTCCCGGACGAATTCCACCTGGACGAGCAGAATCGGGGCGAACGGCTCGAGAGGGCGCGTTCCCTCTCTCCGGTGAGGCTTGCCGTGGTGTGCGGCGAGCTGCGCCGCGTCCTGGAGCTCCTGCTTCTCAGCGCGCCGCACCTACCGTTCACTCGCGCGAGGCTGCTGGCCGCCGTGGACCCCCTTCTGCGCGAGGACATCGAGGCCTGGCTGGTCTTCAAAGACGCCCGTCTCGCCAGCGCCCGGGAAGCCGCCACGCTCCTGCTCGACCTGGCCGCCGCATCCGCGGCCACCCCGCTTCAGGACGAGGACGAAGCGCTGCTGTCGGCGATGGAGTTCGGCTGCGTCTGAAGCCGCCGCGCGATCAGCCTCGGGGGACAGGCACCGCGAGACCTCGAAGGTGCGAGGAGCCCGGGGCGAGAGCGGAAGCCGCGACCACCGCCCCCGTCTCTCCCTTCAATGGAAGCTTTTCTGGTCGGTTTCGTGCGGCCGCGGGCCCAGCCGGGGAAGCAGAAGCAGAGACGGAATCAAGAGCTCATGGATGAAAAAGGCGAGAGACGGCGGACGGCGGAGGCAGAGGCGCATGGAGGGGAGGCGCAGAAGCGACGAGGGTGGAAAGGGGAGGGGCGGGGCCGCGGGGTGGGTTGCGGCATCCCCCACCGTCCCCCGTCTTGCCCTTCTATGGAAGCTTTTCTTCTTTCGTGCTGCCCGGCTACACCTCTGGCGAACCGACGCGATCCGGCCAGGACCCTTCCTGGATTCTTGCTCTTGACCTCCGCTGCCACGTGAACGGCAGGCACGGCGCGGTCTTCGCGTCGCGGTTCCGCGGCGGGCTACCCGCCGGGGGTCAGAAGACTTCGAAGGGGTCGATGCCGCCGTTGGCCCAGCCGGCGGCGGCGGCTTGCAGGTCGCCGGCGCGCGCGACGCGGGAGATGCCGAGTTCGGCGAGCTCGGCCCAGGCGGCGCGGGCGCGCTCGCCGGCGAGGGCGGCCCCTTGCAGGCGGCCGCGCCACGGGGCGAGGGCGGCGAGCGCCTCGGTGAGGTCGGCCACGGCGTGGACGCGCACCGCGCGCAGCCCCGGCGAGGGGCGGAAGGCGGCGTCGGCGGCCAGCACGACCGTGCCCGCCGCGGGCGCCAGGCCGCCGAGGCGGGCGCCGCGCAGGTCGGCCTCGCCGCGCAGCTGCTGCACCGCGGCCAGCGCCTCGGGCGTCGGCGCTCCCGGGGGCAGGCGCAGCGCCTCGCCCGCCAGCGCGAAGGCGAGCGTCTCGGCCAGTTCGTGGGCGTCCCCTTCCACCCAGACCGCATGCACCGAGAGGCAGCCGCGCTGGTCGAGCAGCGCCACGTCGCGCGCCAGGGCGCGGCCGGTCGAGAGCGGATCGTGCCGCCCGCCGACCAGCGCGACGCTCGCCTTGGGCCCCTGGCCGACGAGCCGGTCGCCGAGGCGCGCGCGCAGCGCGCCGAGCGCCGCGTCGCCGCCGTAGGCGAGGACGACGCCGCAGGAGGCGAAGGCCGCCTCGACGAGATCCGGGGCGTCGCCGGGGAAGGTGACGGCGGCGAACGACTCGCCGAGCGCCGGCTCGCGCCGCGCCAGGGCGGCGACCAGCGCCGCGGCGAAGAGCGGCTCGCTCGAGCTCGACTTGAGCAGCAGCGGACGCCCGGCGAGCAGCGCCGGCAGCAGGCTCTGCGCGGCGAGGCCGGGGACGTTGCCGGCGAGGACGACTCCGGCGGGCGGCGCCGCGGCTCCGGGAGGCAGCGGAGCGCGCGCCGCCAGCCGCGCCGCCGCCTCGCCGCGCCAGCCGCCGAGGACGACTTCGAGCGCCTCGCTCAAGCCCTCGGCGGAGAGCCGGGCGGTCGCGGCGAGCGGCGCGAAGAGGGCGCGGCGCTCCTCGCTCTCCGGGTCGAGCAGCGCCGCGAGAGCGTCGTCCCAGGCCTCCAGGCGCCGCGCGAGCGGCACACTCGCGAGCGCCCGCGCGCCGTGGCCGGCGAGTCGTTCGGCGAGGCGCGCGAGGCCCGCGGCGTCGTACCGCGCGGAGGCGAAGCCGCGCGCCGGCGCCTCGACGCGCTCCGGCACGATGCCGGGCGGCAGCGCGAAGTCGGCGAGAGCGGAGCCCGGCATGGCGCGATGTTACGCTGCGCTCCCATGCCGCGCGCGACGCTCTCTTTCTACGAGATCCCCGCCAGCGACCCCGACCGGCTGGCGAAGTTCTTCCGCGAAGTCCTCGGCTGGGAGAGCGTCGAGGTGCCGTGGGACGGCCCGCGCTACCTGCGCCTGCTGGCGCCGGAGGACCCCCGCCGGCCCGGGGGCGGCGTTTTGGCGCGCGGCAACGGCGGCGAAGCGCTGGTCGACCGGCTGACCGTGATGGTCGACATCGAGGGTGAGCCGCTCACCGCCGTCCTGGCGCGCGTCGCTGCGGCCGGCGGCACGGTCCTCGCGCCGCCGACGCCGATCGGGACGTTCGGCTCCTACGCGCGGTTCCTCGACCCCGAAGGCAACAGCTTCGGACTCTGGCAGAAGGCCGGCGGCTGACGGCGGTGCGGCCCGGCGGTCAGAGCGCCAGAGTCAGCCCGACGCGCAGGCCGTCGAAGGAGGAGTCGGCGCGGGTCAGGCCGTCGTCCTCGGGGTCGAGGTTCTCGGCCTCGAGCTCGGTGGACGACCAGCCGACGCCGACGCCCAGCTGGTCGAGGAAGAACCAGTCGAAGCGCGCCGACAGGTCGAGGGCGCTGCCGGTCCAGCCGTCGAGGTCCTCGATCTCCAGATAGCGGCCCGCCGCCGACAGGCGGAAGCGGTCGCCGAGCCACCAGGCGCCGTGCAGGCCGAGCATCGGCACCGGACCCTCGGCGTCGCCGCTCTCCGACACGGGCAGGGTGGGGAAGCCGTTGACCACCACCTGCCCGGTGACCGAAGCGCTGATCTCCACCCAGGCGGCGGAGAGGGAGAGCCCGAACTCGGACGTCGCGTTCTTGACCAGCGCGTACCGCCAGCCGAGCGCCGCGAAGCGGGTTTCGGTCGAACTGGAGACTTCGGCGTCGGCGCGAAAGACGAAGTCGCCGAAACGGAACTGGCGGCCGACCACCGCCGAGCCCTCGCGATCGAAGGTGACGTAGTCGATGGTCAGCCGGCTGCGCCGGCCTGTGCGCAGGGCCAGCTCGGCGCGCAGGACGTCGGCCGAATCCTCGACGCCGAGATCCTCCTCGAGATCGAGCGAAGTTCCGAGGCCGAGGTCGAGCGAATCGAAGCGGACGCTCGAGTCGAAATTCGCTTGGAAGAGATCGGCGCGCAGCTCGAGAGTCGGATCGACCGGCTGCGCGGAGAGAGCCGGCGCAAGGGCGAGCGCGCACACGGTGGCGACGGCGACGAACGGGTTCCGGCGGCGAGACGCGGCCTGCGGTTCCATGGTTCCCCCTGACGGAAGGCTGAATGCGGCGCATTCTGCCCCGGCCCGGGCACCGCCGCGATGAAGGATTCCACCGGGCCGTGCCGGCGTGACGCGACGAATCAGCGCCCCAGCTCCTCGGCGAGCAGCGAGCAGCCCCGCAGGTCGGCGTCCGGGGCGCGTCCGGCCAGGCGCAGGCTGCCGTTGTCGACCACCCCGAGGTCCTCGGTCAACAGGTGCAGCGCCGAGCCGACATTGGCGAGATCGAAGAAGGCGAGCAGGCCGGGCCGGGCGTCCCCGCCCTCGGGCAGCTCGGCGAGCGTTGCCGGGTCGAGGGCGCGCGCGCGCATCCACGGCGGTACGACGAAGTGCCCGTGCTGGCCACCGAGCAGGTTCGCCGTGTAGGCGTGGCTGGTCAGCTCGGTCATCCCGTACTCGGCCACGATCTGCCCGGCGGGCACGCCGAGCCAGGTGGCGACCCGCGCCGCCAGCTCGTCGCGCGACAGGGTCTTCGTGCGCCCCTTGAAGCCGCCGGTCTCGAAGACGACGCTGCCGGCGGGGAGGCGGAAGTGGAGATTGGAGCGCTCGAGAAAGTCGAGCAGGTCGGCGAGCGCGAAGGCGGTCGCCAGCACGACGACGGGGCGGCCGCCGCGCTGCTGCGCGCCGAGCCACGAGCGGCAGACGCCCACCTCGACGCCGCGCGCGCCGAAGCCGTACGCGCTGCCGGCGCCGCCGAAGGTGGCCAGCACGTGGTCGACCAGGAAGGCGAGCGAGGAGTCCGCCGCCACGTCGCGCGGCGGCACCAGCGAAAGCATCGGTGGCCGGTCGCCGCGCGGCAGGCAGAAGGCGGGGAAGGTCGCCTCGATCACCGCCCGGTAGAGCTGCGGGAAGGGGTGACGATGAACGCTGCGGGAGGCGCCGGAAGTGCCGCTGGAGCGGAAGGTCTCGACCGCCGGAGCGGCGGCCAGCTCGACGGTGGCGAAGGCCGCCGCCGGTACCAGCGGCACCTCGCGCCACGAGGTCACGGTCGCCGGCGTGCGGCCGGCCCGTTCGCACAGGCCGCGGAAGGGGGGGATGCGCTCGAACTGGAAGGCGAAGGCTTCGAGCGCCAGCGCCTCGAACTCCGCCACCGGATGGTCCCGCCGGGCGACGAACGCCGCGATTCTCTCGATCAGATCCACGCAGCCGATTCTCGCACGGCGCCCCGCGCCAGCGCCGCCCTGCCGCGCGCCGCGCCGCGGCTGCGGGCCCCGGAGGCCGGTGCTATGCTGCCGCGCGTTCGCCCCATGAAGATGCGTCGAATCGTGCTGCGGCTCACGGTGGTCGGCTGGGTGTCGGGAGCGCTGGCGGTCCCGGCCGCGGCGCAGGAGCCCGGCCCGAAGCCGCCGGCGACCCACGCCCTGGCCGGGAGACTCGAGTTGATGGAGAACGGCCGGCGCGCCACCGACCGGTCGCTCGACCTGACCCAGGCCGTGATCTGGTTCGAGCCGGCGCGGCCGGCGCCGGCCGCGCCCGTCGCCGGGGTGGAGATGTCGACCCTGCGCAAGCAGTTCACTCCGCGCACGGTGGTCGTCCCGGTCGGTTCGAGCGTCGCCTTCTCCAATCAGGATCCGATCCTGCACAACGCCTTCTCGGTCTCGGGGCGCAACGCCTTCGACCTCGGGCTGGTCGGCAAGGGGGCCGGCCGGAGCGTCACCTTCGACGAACCCGGGATCGTGCGCGTCTTCTGCAACGTCCACCACGCGATGTTCGCCAACGTCGTCGTCGTTCCGACGCCGCACTACGTCGTCCCGGACGCCAGCGGCGGATTCCGCCTCGAAGGTCTGCCGGCCGGTCCGGGCAGACTCAGCTTCTGGCACGAGCGCGGCGAGGTGGTGAGCCTGCCGCTTTCGGTGCCGGCCCGGGGGGCTCTGAACCTGACCTTCGACGTGACCCAGCCTCGCATTCCGCCGCATCGCAACAAGCACGGCCGCGCCTACGCGCGGGGAGCCTATGACTGAGTCGCGGCGCGGCCTGAGCCTCGGCACCCGCATCTTCCTGGGCACCGCGCTGGTACTGGCGCTCTCGCTCGGCGTCGCCGTGGCGGTGGTGTCGGTGCTCGGCGAGCGGGTGTCGGCGCGCGCGGCGCGCGACCGGATCCTCGGCTCGGCGGCCCTGATCGCGGCCGAGCAGCAGCAGCGCTTCGATCAGCTCCAGCTGCTCGCCGAGGTGCTGGCCGGCAGTCCGACCTTCAAGGCCTACCTCGCCGAGGCGATCCTCGCCGGCGACCGCTTCTCGATCCTCGACCAGCTCGACGAACGGCGCAGCGAGCTGCGTTTCGACCTGGCGATCGTCACCGACCCGTTCGGCAACCTGGCGGCGCGCACCGACCAGCCCGACGCGACCGGCGGCAACCTCGCCGGCCGGGCGCTGATCCGCAAGGTGATGACCGACTACGAAGGCAGCGGCATCTGGATCGACGGTGGCCGGGTCTACGAGGCCGTGGCGACGCCGCTCGCCACCGAGGGGATCTTCGGCCAGCTCGTGCTCGGCTATCAGGTTACCGACGTGCGGGCGCTCGACATCAAGCGCGGCACGGGCTCGGAGGTGATCTTTCTCGCCGGCGACGACTACCGGCCGGTCGCCAGCTCGCTGACGCCGCAGGAGAGCGAGCGGGTGCTCAACGCCCTGCGCGCCGCGGGCGATCTGCTCTCGCGCGTCGCCGGGCGGGGCGAGAAGGACGTGCAGACCGAGCTGCGGCTGGCGGGCGAGCGCTGGGTGACCCGCCTGGTGCCGCTGGCCGACGCCGAGGACCGGGCGGTGGGCGCCGTCGTCTCGCTCGCCTCGCTCGACCGCGAACTGGCCGGCTACCGGCAGATCCGCAATCTGCTGCTCGCCGTGGGCGGCGCGGCGCTGCTCGCCGCGCTCGGCATCGCCTGGCTGCTGGCGCGGCGCGTTTCGCGGCCGATCGCCTCGCTGGTCAGCGCGGTGGGCGAGGCGCGGCAGGGCAACTACGACATCACCCTCCCGCCGGGCGGCTCGGGCGAAGTGCTGTCGCTCGCCAACGGCTTCAACGCCCTGCTCGGGGATCTGCGCGAACGGCGCGACATGGCCGAGTACGTGGCCAAGTTGTCGCGCAATCTCCCCGATGGCGCGGCGGCCGACGGCGCCGCGCTGCCCCGCGGTCCCGAGGGCCGCGCCGATCAGCGGCGGGTGGCGCTGCTCGTCATCGAGCTGCGGCGCTACCTGCGCCCGCGCGTCGGCGCCGATCCCCCCGAGGCCTTCGCGCGCCTGGGGCGCGACGTGCGCAAGATCGCCGGCGTCGCCGCCGCGCACCGCGGGCGTTTCGAGGACGTCGCCGGCCACCGGGTGATCGTCAGCTTCGAGCACGAGGGGCGTTGCGACCGCGCCCTGGCGGCGGCGGCGGCAATTCTCGCCGCCGTCGCCGAGCGCGAGAACGCCTTCGACGAGGCGGAACCGCCGGCCATCGCGGCGGTCTCCGGAGAGGCGCTGGCCGGGCCGGTGACCTGGGGCAGCGGCAGCGAACGGGTGCTGATCGGGCTCCAGCTGCAGCAGGCCGAAGGGATGCTGCGCGAGGCCGATGCCGGCGAGATCGTCATCTCGGCGGCGGTGCACAACGAGGCGACCGGGGCGCTCGAGCGGGCTGGACTGACGCTCGAGCCGCGGCGCGGCCTGCTCTCGACCCAGGCGCTCTACCTGCTCGAGCCAGGCCAGGCGGCCAGGCTGGCCGGCCTGCCGCAGCTGCCGGCGCCCGGCGTCGCGCCCATGCCGACGCTGTCGGGAATCGGTCCGGGCTCGCTGCTCGGCTCGCGCTTCGAGATCATCTCGGTGCTCGGCACGGGCGGCATGGGCGTCGTGTACAAGGCGCGCGACCGCGAGCTCGAGGACCTGGTGGCGCTGAAGATGATCAAGAAGGAGGTCGCCGGCGACCGGGCGCTGGTCGAACGCCTGAAGACCGAGCTCAAGCTGGCGCGCCGGATCACCCATCCGCACGTCCTGCGCACCCACGACTTCGGCGAGATCGACGGGGTGCCGTTCATCTCGATGGAGTACGTGCGCGGCATCACGCTGCGCGCCATGCTCGAGCAGAGCGGCCGGCTGCCGTTCTCGGCCGGCCTGCGCGCGGCCCGGCAGCTGCTCTCCGGCCTCGCCGCGGCGCACGAGCTCGACATCGTCCACCGCGACATCAAGCCCGAGAACGCCCTGCTCGACTCGCTCGGCAACCTCAAGCTGATGGACTTCGGCCTCGCCCGGCCGGTCGAGAGGCTGGAGCCCGGGCAGACGCAGGCCGGCTTCGTGGTCGGCACGCCGCACTACCTCGCTCCCGAGCAGATCGAGGGGCGCGAGCCGACCCAGCGCGCCGACGTCTACGCCTGCGGCGTGGTGCTCTACGAGATCTTCACCGGCCACCTCCCCTTCGGGGGCGCCAACCCGATGGAGATCCTGATGCAGCACCTGCGCGAGGCGCCGGTGCCGCCGAGCCGCTACTGGCCCGAGATCCCGCCGGGACTCGAGCGGCTCATCCTGCGCTGCCTCGAGAAGGACCCGTCGGCCCGGCCGGCGAACGCCGGCGCCGTCCTCGCCGACCTCACCCGCCTCGGCCTCTGATCCGGAAATTCACTCAAAGGCGATTTTCCGATGACCGAACCGCGCCTCCGCGTCCTGCGCTGTGATGGCGGCGTCGAAGACGGCGGCGAGGAACTGCTGGACCTCCCGGTGGCCGCCGGGGAGTCGATCTGGATCGATCTCGAGGGGAGCGATCCGCGGTTCGAGGAGCGCCTGGGGCGGTGGGGCTTCCATCCGCTGGCGATCGAGGACACCTTCACCCACCACCACCAGCCGAAGATCGAAGAGTACGGCGAGACCCTCTTCCTGATCGCCCGCGGCATCGACTTCAACGCGGAGCGGGATCCCTCCTACGACGACGTGCCGACTATCAAGCTGGCGGCTTTCCTGTCGCCCGGACGGCTCGTTACCGTGCATCGGGCGCCACTGCGTGGCGTCGAGTCCGTGCGCCGCCGGGTCGTCGATCACGGCCGTCAGCTGCCCGGTGGCACGGCGCAGCTGCTCTGGTCGATCTGCGACGAAATGATGGATCAGTACTTCCCGCTGGTCGAGTCGATCGGAACCGAGATCGAGAAGCTCGAGGAGAGGGTGGTCGAGGATCCGCACAAGGATCAGCTCGAGATCCTGCTCGCCATGCGCCGGCAGCTGGCGACGCTGCGGCGCACCATGCTGCCGCATCGCCAGGTCTTCCAGCACCTCGCCAACTCGCGGGCGGGCTGGCTGGGTGAGACCGGAGCGCTGAACTTCCGCGACACGCTCGACAACGTGCTGCGGCTGATCGACGACATCGACCAGCAGCGCGACCTGCTTACCAACGTCAAGGACACCTGGCTGTCGGTGGTCGCGCAACGGACCAACGACATCATGCGGGTCTTGACCGTCTTTTCGGCGATCGTTCTGCCGCTGTCGCTGATCGCAGGCATCTACGGCATGAACTTCGCGTTCATGCCCGAGCTCGACGAGACATGGGGCTACCCGATGTCCCTCGGCCTCATGGCGGGCGTCGCCGCGGTGATGCTCCTCTGGTTCCGCCGCAAACGCTGGCTCTGACCCCGCGAAGAAATTCAGTCAAAGGCAATTTTTCGGGCTCACCCTGGAAAATTCAGTCAGAGGCAATTTCCCCTCCGGAGCGCTCCCAATCGCGGGCGGTCCGGAAAAATCGCCTTTGACTGAGTTTCCTCGCGGGGTAAAAAATTGCCTTTGACTGATTTATTTCCGGGTCTTCACCGCTGCGGGGGGGTGATCCCGTTTTCGGGAGGGCTGGGAGGGAGGGTGGGTCCGGTTCAAGAGCGGGGACACAAGCTTCCATGGAAGGGAAGGACGGCTCCCGGCGGAGGCTGGATCGGATGTGCCGGACTTGAAACGGCCGGAGTCCACTGCAGCCGCCGCGCCCCACCGCCCGCTGGCCGACCCTCACCCCGTCTTCCCTTCTATGGAAGCTTTTGTCTCCGGGCGTGCACCTTGCGTCGCCATCGACCCGCTCGAGTTTCGGTACCTGTCCCCGAAACAGGAGTCTTAGTGCCTGTCCCCGAAATACCGCCTCGGTGCGGCGCCACCCACTCGAACCGGGGAAGCGCCCTATTTCCCGGGGGGGAGGGAGGCGAAGAAGTCGCGGGCGGCGCGGTCGGGGTCGCCGGCGAGATCCCCGGCCTCTTCCCCGGTGGACGCCCAGCTGGCCGGCAGGTAGTCGCGGAAGGGGCGGGCGAGGAAGCGGCGGTCGAACAGGGCGATGACCCCGGTGTCGGTGGAAGAGCGGATGAGGCGCCCGGCGGCCTGGACGACGCGGGTCATGCCGGGGACGACGAAGGCGTACTCGAAGCCGCGCTCGAACCGGTCCTCGTAATACTGCTGGAGCAGGCGCTGATCGAGCGTCGGCACCGGCAGGCAGGGACCGACCACGGCGACGGCGCGCAGCATGTCGCCGGGGTAGTCGACCCCCTCTGCGAAGACGCCGCCGGCGACGGCAAGCAGCAGGACGTCGCCGAGCACCGCGCCGCGCAGCGCCTCGAGCAGCGCCTCGCGGTCGCGCTCGGTGTCGGCGCGCTGCTGGACGAGGACGCGCTTGCGCGCCGGCCGGAGACGGCCGGCGACGTCGGCGAGGAACTGGTAGCTGGGAAAGAGCGCCAGGCAGTTGCCGGGCACCGCGTCGGCGAACGCCGCGAGCCGGTCGGCGAGGCGCGGGGCGTGGGCCGCGCGGTCGCGCCAGGCCGTGGAGACGGAAGTGTCGACGACCACCCGCCGGTGCGCCGCGGGAAAGGGATCGGGCACGGAGACCGCGACGGTGCGGGCGCTCTCGAATCCGAGCAGGTCGCGGTAGAACTCGGGCGGCGAGAGGGTGGCGGAGAGGCCGATCGTGGCATGGGTCCGCCCGATGACCTCCGCCAGGTGCCGGCTCGGATCCTTGCACAGGATGCGCACGAGCAGGTCGCCGTCGCGCCGCTCGGCGAGCCGGGCGAGGGCGTCGTCGCTGCGACCCAGCGTCGTGAGGAAGCGCAAGAGCTCGAAGTAGACCGCCACGAACGGATCTTCGGCGCGAAAGCTCCTGTTCTCGCGCTGGTGCTCGAGGTAGGCGACGAAGGCCTCGTCGAACGAAGGACGCAGGCCGAACAGCCGCTCTTCGGGGAGCACGGTTTCGGTGGTCGCGTTCGCCTCGCCCGGCTGCTCGGCAAGCGAGCCGACGGCAACCTCCTCGATCACCGCCGCCAGCTCGAGCGCCAGCTCTTCGAGTCGGCGGTGAACCGGCGTGCCGCCGTGCGCCGCCGACTCGGCCGCCTGTCGCGCGCGGCGCGCCGAGAGTTCCGGCGACAGATAGCCGCGCCCGCGGTCGACCAGGTTGTGCACTTCGTCGATCACCAGAATGGTGTCGGCGAGGTCGCCTTCAGGGCCGAAGTCGGTGAGCGCCACCCAGGGATCGAAGGCGTAGTTGTAGTCGGCCACCACGACCTGGGCGCGGCCGGCGAGGTCGAGCGATACCTCGAAGGGGCAGACCTCCGCCTGCGCGGCGGCGGAGAAGACGAGGTCGGGCTCGAGCACCGGCTCTTCGCCGCGCAGCTGATGGATCAGACCGCTGCGAGTCAGCTTGGCGGCGTACTCGCGGGCGAAAGGGCAATAGTCCTCGTGACAGATCACCTCCCCGTTGGCGCACATGCGCTTCTTGGCGCGCAGGCGAAGACCGTGCAGCCCGGTGCCCGGAGCGAGCAGGCGCAGAACCCGCACGGCCATCTCCTGCTGGAGGTTCTTGGCGGTGAGGACGAAGAGCCGCTTGTCGGCGGTCAGCGCATGGCGCAGTGCCGGCCAGAGGGCGGCGGCGGTCTTGCCGATGCCGGTCGGCGCTTCGAGCAGCAAGTGCGATCCCCCTTCGACCGCCTCCTCGACGGCGGCGACGATCTCCCGCTGCCCCGGGCGCAGCGCGCCGTGCGGGAAGGCCAGCACCAGGCCGGCGGTGCGGCGGTCCTCGCGCTCCTGCTGCCGTGATTCGTGCTCGCGCAGCAGCTGGGCGAGGCGCTTGCGGATCCGCAGCTCGAGGTCGTCGAAGTCGATCTCCAGCGGAATCCGCTCGACGGCGTCCGAGCCGATGGCGATCAGCAGCAGCTCGGCGCGCGTCGCCTCGCCGCTCTCGCGCGCCAGCATCCAGGCGTAGAGGGCCGCCTGCCGCTCGTAGAGCTCGCGCGCGGCGGCGGAGAGCTGTCCCTCGCGGCGCACCGATTTGATCTCCTCGACGACGCGGACGCCTTCGACGTCGCGACGCACGCCGTCGGCGCGTCCGGAGATCACCACCCGCCAGCCCTTGTGATCGAGCTCGGCGCGCAGGGAGACCTCGCGCCGGTAGCTGCCATCGCTGGCGAGGGCCTCCTCCTGGTAGCGGCCGTGGATCGCCTGGCCGAGCCACATGCGCTCGAAGCCGCCGCGGTTGCCGAAGCCGATCGAGCGCAGCAGCTGCGGCTCGAGCAGGTCGGCCACGGCGAGTTCGAGCACCCGCGTGACGGAGTCGAATCGCGGCGACATGGCGGCGGGCAGTCTATCCGCGCGCGGTTGCGGCCCCGCGGCGGGTGCGGATACGCTCGGCGGCGCACGATGGCCAGGGATGCCGGGCGAGCCGGCAGGGGAGCAAGCGGATGGAGCGCTGGATCTCGTTCGTCGGTCTGTTCGCGATGCTCGGCTTCGCCTGGCTGCTGTCGGTGGACCGCAGGTCGGTGCGCTGGCGGCCGGTGCTGGTCGGCACCGCGATGCAGCTGGTCTTCGCGCTGATCATTCTGCGCACCGAGCTCGGGCGGGCGACCTTCGACGCCATGGGCGGCGTGATCACGAAGTTCCTCGACTTCACCGACGCGGGCGCCTCGTTCGTCTTCGGTGTGAAGTTCAAGGAGTACTACTTCGCCTTCAAGGTGCTGCCGACGATCATCTTCTTCTCCAGTTTCATCACCATCCTCTACTACTTCGGCGTGCTGCAGCGGATCGTCGGGTTCCTCGCCCGCGTCATGGTGCGGCTGATGGGAACCTCGGGCGCCGAGTCGCTCTCCGCCTCGGCCAACATCTTCGTGGGCCAGACGGAGGCGCCGCTGCTGATCCGGCCCTTCGTCGCCTCGATGACCCGCTCGGAGCTGATGGCGGTGATGACCGGTGGCTTCGCCACCATCGCCGGCGGCGTGATGGCGGCCTACGTCGGCATGGGGGTGGAGGCCAAGCACCTGCTCGCGGCCTCGGTGATGTCGGCTCCCGCGGCGCTGGTGATGGCCAAGCTGATGTTCCCCGAGACCGAGCAGAGCCATACCGCCGGCAAGGTCGACATCGTCGTCGAGCGGCCGTGGGCCAACGCGATCGACGCGGCGGCTTCCGGCGCCGCGGAGGGTCTCAAGCTGGCGCTCAACGTCGGCGCCATGCTCATCGCCTTCGTCGCCCTGATCGCGCTCGTGGACTGGCCTCTCGGCAGGCTGGGAGTCTGGATCGGCTACCCGGAGCTGTCGCTCAACGCGATCCTCGGTTTTCTCGGCCGGCCGGTCGCCTGGCTGATGGGCGTGCCGTGGGCGGAGGCCGGCCAGGTCGGCACGCTGATCGGCATCAAGACCGCGGTCAACGAGTTCGTCGGCTATGTCCGCCTGGAGGAGATGGTCGCCGCGGGCGAACTGTCCGAACGGGCGCAGGTGATCGCCACGTACGCTCTGTGCGGCTTCTCGAATTTCTCGTCGATCGCCATTCAGATCGGCGGCATCGGCTCCATGGCGCCGGAGCGCAAGGCGGACCTGGCGCGACTCGGCCTGCGCGCCATGATCGCCGGGTCGCTCGCCTGCTTCCAGACGGCCACCATCGCCGGAATCCTCCTGTGAGCCGCGCGATCGACTACCCGGATCTGCTCCGCCGGGCGACGCTCGGCCTGGTGCGCGAGGTGCTCGAGCGGACCGCCTCCGACGGTCTGCCGGGTGAGCACCACTTCTTCCTGACCTTTCGCACCACCGGCGCCGGCGTCGAGATTCCCGGGCGCCTGCTGGCGCAGTATCCGGAGACGCTGACCATCGTGTTGCAGAACCAGTTCTGGGATCTCGCGGTGGAGGAGGACGGCTTCGCGGTGACGCTGCGCTTCGGCGGCGACTACGAACGGTTGCGCGTCCCCTTCGCCGCCCTCACCGCGTTTCTCGATCCGTCGGTCCCGTTCGGACTGGACTTCACCCAGTTCGTCGCGGCGCAGGAGGAAGACGCGCGCGAGAGCGCCGGGGAGGCGGCGGCGTCGCCAGGCGGTGCGGACGGGAGTTCCGGACCGGGCCCGGCTGCCGAGGGCGACGTGCTCCCCTTCCGGCGGCGCGAGCCATGACGCTGCGCCCGCATCCGCCGCTCGCCGACTGGTACTCGAGCGAGGAGGAGCGGCTGCGCCGCGTGCGCGCCTGGTTCGATCAGTCGGCCGAGCACTACGACTGGATCGGCCAGGCGATGAGTTTCGGTTCGGGCCATCTCTACCGCCGCCAGGTGCTCGGACGGGCCGGCATCCGCGCCGGTTCGCGGGTGCTCGACGTCGCCTGCGGGACCGGCGTGCTCGCCGAAGCGGCGAACCGGCTGGCCGGATCGGCCGGCCGGGTGGTCGGCCTCGATCCGAGCCGCGGCATGCTCACGCGCGCCCGCCGGAGGGAGATCCGCCACCTCACGCAGGGGATCGCCGAGGCGCTCCCCTTCGCCGACGGCAGCTTCGACCTGGTGACGATGGGTTACGCCCTGCGCCACGTCGCCGACCTCGAGAGGACGTTCGCCGAGTACCGGCGGGTGCTGGCCCCCGGCGGGCGCCTGCTCATTCTCGAGATCACCCGGCCGCAGACGCGCCTGTCGCTGGCGCTGGTGCGCTTCTGGCTGGGTCGGGTCGTTCCCTGGTTTTCCGGTTTCGGCAATCGACCGGCCCGCGAACTGATGACCTACTACTGGGAGACCGTCGACGCCTGCGTGCCGCCCGAGACGATTCTCGCGGCGCTTGCCGCGGCCGGCTTCACCCGGCCGGAGCGGCGCCTGTCGCTGGGCATCTTCAGCGAGTACGTCGCCGAGGTGGCCGGCGCCGACGCGCGGGGGGCCGCGTGAGCGGCGAGGCGGCGGCCGGCCTGCTCGACGACGCCTTTGCCGGGCGGGTGGCGCTGGTGACCGGCGCGGCGGGCGCGACGGGCGCCCGCCTGGTCGAGCGCCTGCTGGGCGCCGGCGCCCGGGTGGGGGTGATCGATCGCCGGCCCGGACGGGTGGCGCCGCGCGCCGGCCTCGAAGTCGCGACCGCCGATCTCGCCGACGCGGCGGCCACTGCAGCGGCGGTGGCCCGGCTCGCGGCGGCCCAGGGCGCGGCCGACCACGTGTTCAACGTCGCCGGCGGCTACGCCGGCGGACAGCGCGCCGAGGAGACCCCCGACGAGGTCTGGCGGCGGCTGTGGGAGTCGAGCTTCCTCGCGACGCTCAACGTCTGTCGCGCCGTCGTGCCGGCGATGCGGGAGCGCGGCAGCGGCACGGTGGTCAACATCGGCTCACGGGCTGCGCTCTCCGGCGGCGCCCGGGCGGCCGCCTATTCGGTGGCCAAGACCGCGGTGCTGCGGCTGACCGAATCGCTGGCGGCCGAGCAGGCGGGCACCGGAGTACGCATCCACTGCGTGCTGCCGGGGACGATCGACACCGCGGCCAACCGTGCCGCCATGCCGGCGGCCGACCGCGGCGGCTGGGTGAGCGTCGACGCGCTGATCGACGCCCTGCTCTTCCTCGCCTCTCCGGCGGCCCGCGGCCTGCAGGGCGTCGCCCTGCCGGTCTTCGGAGCCGGTTGAGCCGGCGCGGCGAAGTCCTCCGCTGACCGGGCCGTCCGGCAGGGAGTAGAATCGACCGCGCCGGTGTCGCGCCTCCAACGTCTCCTCGCCGTTCTTCTCCTCGCCCTCGTCGCGCCGCGCGCGGGCGCCGCTCCGGCGTCGGCGCCCGCCGCCGATCTGCCGGGCGCGGCGGCGCGCAGCCTGCTCGACCAGGCGCTCGAGCGCGAGGTCCAGGCGGCGCTGCGCGCCGCGCCGGCGCTCGGCGTGCACGTCGTCGACCTGGTCGACAAGCGCGAGGTCTACGCCTTCCGGGCCGATCTGCCGCGCATCCTGGCCTCGAACACCAAGCTGCTCACCACCGCCGCGGCTCTCGACGAGCTGGGACCCGACTTCCGCTTCGTCACCCGGGCGCTGATCGAAGGCCCGGTGGAGGCGGGGACACTTCGCGGTGACCTCGCGATCGTCGGCAGCGGCGATCCCAACCTCTCGGGGCGCTTCCACGACGGCGACGTCTTCGCGGTCTTCCGCCCCTGGGCGGCGGCGCTCGCGGCGCGCGGCGTGCGGCGGATCGACGGCGACCTGGTGCTGGTCAACGGCATCTTCGAGGGGCCGCGGGTTCACCCCGACTGGCCGCGCGACCAGCTGACCACGTGGTACGAGGCGCCGGTCGAGGCGCTCTCCTTCTCCGACAACTGCGTCCTGGTGCGCGTGCGCCCCGGGCGCGGTCCCGGCTCGCCGGCGATCGTCGAGACGGTGCCGAAGCTCGACTACTTCCGCATCGAGAACAGCGCGCGCACCAGCGACAGGAGCGGCAGTCTCTACGTCACGCGCAAGGACGGCGAAGACGTGCTGGTGGTGAGCGGCCGCATCGGGCGGCGCTCGGGGCCGCTCGAGGTGTGGGTCGCCGTGCACGATCCGACCGCCTACTTCGCCGCCGCGCTGCGCGCGGCGCTCGCCGAGGCGGGCATCGAGGTCGGGGGGCGGGCGCGCCCGGTCCACGGGCTGCCGGCGGGTGCCTGGCAGGAGATCGCCCGCCACGAGAGCGACCTGACTCGGACGCTGGCGGTGACCAACAAGCGGAGCCAGAACTTCTACGCCGAGTGCCTGGCCAAACTGCTCGGTCTGCGCCGGCAGGGGCAGGGGAGCTGGTCGGCCGCCACCGCGGCGATCGGCGGATTCCTGGCCGGGCTGGGCATCGACCCGGCGCAGTTCCAGCTCGCCGACGGCTCCGGCATGTCGCGCGGAAACCGCGCCACGCCGCGCGCCATGACCACCGTGCTGGGCCACATGTACTTCCACACGTTCGGCCGCGAGTTCGTCCGCTCGCTGCCGCACAGCGGCGAGGAGGGGCTCTCGTGGCGCCGCCGGCTGGCCGACACGCCCTATCGCGGCAACGTGTTCGCCAAGACCGGCCACCTCAACGGGGTGACGACGCTGTCGGGTTATGCGAAGGCCGCGTCGGGGCGCGTCTACGCCTTTTCGATTCTCTGCAACTCGGTTCGCAGCCGCGCCGACGCGCGCGCGGCGCAGGACCGCATCGTCAAAGCCCTGATCGACCGGGGTTGAAGGGAGCCGCCGTGGAGTCGTCGTCCAGCGCGACCGTCGAGGCGCGCCCGCCGGACTATCGCCAGCTGATGAAGAAGGTCGAGCAGGTGATCGCCGACATCGAGGCGGCGGGCGAGACGGGCCTGCGCCTGCAGAGCCTGGCGGAAGCGATCGTGCGCAATCTGCACGACGCGCTGGGCCTCCATGGCGGCAGGCTCTACCGCTACGCCGACGGCAACTACGAGCTGGCGTCGACCTTCCCCGAGGCGCACGAGGAACTGATCGGCACGCGCGTGAGTGAAGCGTACGAACCGGTGCGGCTGCTGCTCGAGGAGGGGGTCGTCTACATGACCCCGGACGACCCGCGGATGGATCGCGAGCTCGAGGCCAAGCTGGGGGTCCAGGGGTTCGCCGCCATCGAGCTCGGCGAGGGAGACTTCCTGATGGCCCTCGACGTGGCGCCGGGCATCCACCGTGACGACGTCCTCTATTCGCTCGGCGTGCTGCGCCACTCGCTCAACCAGAAGCTTCGGCAGGGGCGGATGGAGGAGGTCTTCGAGCAGGCGCGCCGCATCCAGGCGTCGATCCTGCCGAAGCGGATCCCCAGTTACGGTGCCTTCGACCTGTGCGGCCAGACGCGGCCGATGGAGATGGTCGGCGGCGACTTCTACGACTTCATTCCGATCACCGACAAGATCCTCGGCCTGGCGATCGCCGACGTCTCGGGGCACGGCCTGCCGGCGGCGCTGCAGGTGCGCGACGTCTACATGGGCCTGCGCATGGGCCTGGCGCGCGATTTCAAGATCGTGCGCACCATGGAGCGGCTCAACCAGATCATCCACAAGTCGGCGCTGACCAGCCGCTTCGTTTCGGTCTTCTACGGTGAGCTCGAGCTCAACGGCGTCTTCATCTACGTCAACGCCGGCCATCCGCCGCCGTTCCACCTGTCGGCGAAGGGAGAGGTGCGCTTCCTGCGGGAAGGGGGAGCGGTGCTCGGGCCGATCGGAGACGCCACCTACGAGCGCGGCTTCGTGCGCATGGAGCCGGGGGACGTCGTCGTCCTCTACACCGACGGCATGATCGAAGCGAGCGCCTCGGAAGAGCCCGGCGACGAGGAGGCGGAGTACGGCATCGACCGGCTGGTCGCCCTCGCCCGCTCTCTCGTGGGGCGCCCGGCGCGCGAGATGGTCGAGACGATGCTCGCCGACGTCGAGCTCTTCTGCGGCGACGCCGCGCCGCAGGACGACCGCACGGTAGTCGTCGTCACCTGCCCGCCGGCCAGGCCCTGACGTACCTCCCGCCCGTCGCGCTGGTACGCTGGTCAGCATGAGAGCTCACGGGTGGTTGCCCGGCTTCGCAGCCCTGCTGCTGACGGCTTGCGGGGGAGGCGGAAGCGGCGCGCCGCCGGCGCGGACGGGGGGGTCGGCGACGGGCGACCCGGCTTACGTGTCGGAGTCGGAGCGGACGCGGCAGCTGGAGGCGGACGCCGACGAGGCGCGGCGCCGGCTCGAGGAGGCGCGGGCTTCCGGCGCGACGGGCGAGGATGCGGTCAAGGCTTACGAGGAGTTCGAGCGCGAGCGGGCCAGGATCAACGCCACCGCCGAGGGCTCGGCCGAGGAGACGCCGGCCGACGAAGCCTACGGCGTGGAGCCGCCGCCCGAGTGAGCGCGGCGCCCCGGCGGCCGTGGCTCAGGCGCGGTCTCGCGGGGCGATGTCGAGCTGCTGACGGAGCTTGACGATCGAGTCGGCGGGGTACGCGCCGGCGCGCAGCTGGACGCCGGTGTAGAGCTGGGTGCGCGCCCCGACGATCGACCCGGGATTGAGCACCGAGTTGCAGCCGGTGGCGACGCCGTCGCCGAGCAGGGCACCGAGCTTGCGCCGTCCGGTGGGAATGCGCTCGCCGGCGAGCGGGATGGTGATTTCGCCGCCGTCGTGACGAAAATTCGACAGGATCGTCCCGGCGCCGAGGTTCACCGCGCGGCCGAGGACGGAATCGCCGACGTAGTTGAGATGGGGTGCGCGGGCACCGTCGAGCAGAATCGCCCGCTTGACCTCGACGCTGGCGCCGACCACGCAGCCGTCCCCCAGCCAGCAGCCGCCGCGCAGGTACGCCCCGGGCCGAATCTCGCAGTCGCGACCGATGCGGATCGGCCCCTCGAGCACGGCCCCCGGTGCGATGCGAGTGCCCTTGCCGATGGCGATCCGGTCGCCGCCGAGATGGACGCGCGGATCGAGCGCGATCTCGATCGCCTGCGCCGGCAGCGCCGCGAGCACGGCATCGAGCGGCGCTCCGAGCAGCTCCCAGGGGCGGGTGGCATCGAACGTCCCGGCGAACGCCTCCGGCAGGACGGCCCACAGCTCGGGCCAGCCGGAGACTCTCGCGGAACTCATCGTCCGTACTGCGCGACGTACCAGGGGAGGGTCGCGGCCAGGCCGTCGGCGAGAGGGCGGGACGGACGGACGCCGAAGGTGCGCTCGAGCCGTCCGGCGTCGAGGCTGTTGCGCTGCAGCTCGGCGACGTTGGCCGGGAGGTGGTCCGCCTCGGTCGACCGGCCGAGACCGGCGGCGACGGCGCGGTAGAGATCGACGAGCGAAGTCTCGACTCCCGTGCCGACGTTGTAGGTGCCCGGGGTCCAGTGCTCGAGCGCCGCCCGGTTGGCGGCGACGATGTCATCCACGTGCACGTAGTCGCGCGTCTGCAGCCCGTCGCCGAAAATCTTCGGCGCTTCGCCGGTGAGGAACTTCTCGGCCAGGATGGCGACGATTCCGGCCTCGCCGCGCGGGTCCTGGCGGGGGCCGTAGACGTTGGCGTAGCGCAGGATCACCGGGTCGAGCTCGCCGGTCAGCCGGTAGGCGTCGAGGAAGTGTTCGACCGCGAGCTTCGAGCAGCCGTACGGCGAGAGCGGCCGGGTCGGATGCGATTCGTCGCAGGGAAAGCGCTCCTGCTCGCCGTAGACGGTGCCGCCCGAAGAGGCGAAGAGAATCCGCCGCACGCCGGCCCGCCGGCAGGCCTGGATCAGCTTCACGCCGGCGACGACGTTGGCCTCGACGTCGTGGACCGGGTCGTCGACCGAAACCCGCACGTTGGCCTGCGCGGCATGATGCGAGACGACGTCGACGCACTCGTCGCGCAGGATCTCCGCGAGCCCCGGCGCCGCGAGGTCGCGCTCGAGGAACTCGGCTCCCGGCGGCACGTTCTCGCGCCTCCCGGTGACCAGATTGTCGACCACCAGGACCCGATCGCCGCGCTCCAGCGCCTCGGCGGCGAGGTGACTGCCGATGAACCCGGCACCGCCGGTAATGAGGATCGTCCGCACCCCCGAATCCTACCCCGCCCCCCACGGGGACACACAAAAGGGACACACAAAAGGGACACACAAAGGGGACAGACAAGAGGGACCCACAGGATTCCGGGCCCTCGCCGCTTCGAATGGCGGCCGGTATCGGCGCTTCCGATCAGGTCTCGGCCCGCAGGGGAGGCCAGGGCGAGGGCAAGGACGAAGACGAAAGACATCCATAGAAGAGAGAACTGGCGGACGGGGCGGGCTCGGGCAGCCCGACTTCCGCCGGCCCGTCTGGCGACGCAATCCTCGACCCGGGCCCACGTGCGTTACCCCGGTCGCCAGCTGCGGCCGTCTTTTCCCTTCCTGGAGCTTTGGCTTTTGCCCTCTTCCCCGACCCATGCGACCGGGCGAGGGTCCAGGTTTTGTGTGTCCCCTTTGTGTGTCCCCTTTGTGTGTCCCCGCTTAGGATGGGGGGGTGGGGAGGTTCGAGGGGTTGCCTTTGGCGTTCTTCCGGCGGGGGCCGGAGGAGGTGGCGGCCGATCTGCTCGGGCGGTATCTCGTGCGCTTGCTCGACGGGGAGCGGCTGGTGCTGCGCCTCGTCGAGGTGGAGGCCTATCTCGGAGCGGGGGATCGGGCGGCGCACACCTGGGGCGGGCGGCGGACGCCGCGCGTGCGGTCGATGTACCTCGGCGGCGGACACGCCTACGTCTACCGGATCTACGGCCTGCACGACTGCATCAACGTGGTGGTGGGCGAGGTCGACTCCGGTCAGGCGGTGCTGCTGCGCGCCGGCGAGGTGGTCGAGGGGGCGGCGCGCATGCGCGAGCTGCGCGGCCTGAAGCGGCCGCCGCGCGCCGGTGAGCTTGCCGGGGGGCCGGGCAGGCTCTGCCGGGCGCTCGCCATCGATCGTCGCCTCGACGGAGCGAGACTGCTCGCCGGCGAGCTTCGCCTCGCGCGCGGCGAGCCCGTCGATCCGCGGCGGGTGGTGCGCGGGCCGCGGGTCGGCGTCGAATCCGCCGGTGAGGCGGCCGCCTGGCCGCTGCGCTTCGTCGATGCCGGCAGTCGCGAGGTGTCGCGACCGCGCCCGCTCAGCGCTTCGAAGTGAACTTGATCAGGCCGTTCTTCGACAGGCGCCAGAAGAGCAGCTGCGTGTCGAGCGCCGGCAGGGGACCGAGCTTGATCAGGGCCGCCAGGTCGCTCGAGCCGTCGATGCGGGTGAGCGCGAAGCCCTCCTGCGGCGACAGGCTCATCTTCGCCAGCTCCTCCATCGGGCGGGCGAGGACCGGGATCGAATCGAGCCGGAGGCCCGACGCCTCGAACTCCTGACGCAAGCGGTCGTCGATCTTCTGCGCGGCCGCGGCGACCTTCGGATTGTCCGGTTCGAGCGCCCGCGCCGCCCGCACGTGACGCAGGGCGGCGTCGAGCTCCTGCCTGGTGAGCAGCTGGCGCGACGCCTCGACCAGGGCCTCGCCGGTCAGGGCTGCCGCCGGCGACGCCGCCGATGCGGGCGCCGCCGCGGCGCCTTCCAGAGCGCGCGGCCGAACCAGCTTGATGCGACCCGACAATTTCTGGCGCAGCAGGATCCGGCAGACGTGGAACTCGTTGGCGAACAGCTTGCGGCAGATGTCCTCGACCGTGCGGTCGTCGTCGATCAGCGCCAGCACCTGCGGCGCCCCCTCGGTGAGCACCGACTCGTCGAACTCCGCCACCACCACCGGCACGCAGCGGGCGTCGGGAATCTCCTCGCGGATCCGCTTCCACTCGTCGAGCCTCTGCATCCCCTCGAGAACGATGCCCGCCACGTCGAGCGACAGCGGCACCATGTGATGGGTCTCGGGGAGCTTCTTGTCGAGGAAGCGGAAATCTCCCTCCGGCCAGGTGAAGACGTCGTAGATCCCCTCTTCGGCCTTGAGGCGGAGCATGCGGTGAAGATCCTCCTCGGAGATCGCCCCGACCGTGGTCAGGATCTTGCCGAGCAGCATCTTGTTGCTCTCCTGCATCTTGATCGCCTGCGCCAGCTCGTTCTCGGTGACGAAGCCGTGGCTGACCAGGAAGGCTCCGAGGTGCTCGCTCGGGTCGGAGGAGGCGGACGAGATGACGCGCCCCTCGCCGAAGAAGATCTGCTTCTGCACGCTGCCGTTGTCGACCACGAGCGTGCCGGTCTTCTTGCTCATGGAGAGCCATTGCAGGAGCTCGGCGAGCTCCATCGTCCTGAGGTTGCCCGTGATGCTCATCGGCCGGCGGGGATTCTACGCGGCGGCAGGGCGAACCGGTGAGCCGGGCGGCTCAGCGGCGCGCGATCGTCGTGCCGCGCTGACCCTGATAGTGGCTCGACGAGCCCGGATCGCCGTAGGCGACGTCGGGCTCGGACTCCATGGCGATGAAGATGAGCTGGGCGATCCGGCGCCCGGCGTCGAGCACGAAGGGCACCGGACCGAGGTTCTGCAGCTCGAGGGTGATCTCCCCCTCGAAGCCCGGGTCGCACCAGCCGGCCAGGGAGTGGTTGATCCACAGCCTGCCGAGGGTCGACTTCAGCTTCAGGTCGCAGGCGACGTCGCGCGGGATGCGCACGTACTCGAGAGTGGAGGCGAGCACCACCTCTCCCGGAAAGAGCTTGAAGTGCGGCGCGCGCATCTCCTCGGGCTCGCGGGTCGGGCAGATCCAGTGGTCGGACAGGCGCACGTCGTAGCTCGCCGCGTTGACCTGCTCGGGGACGTAGGGCTCGACTCCGCCGCCCTCGGCCCAGCGCCGGATCCAGCGGTCCGGCTTGATCATCGTTCGAAGTGGACCGGAAGCGTGAGGTCCTCGCGGTGAATCGTTTCGACGAAGCGGATGATCCGGCGAGTCAGCGACATGAAGAGGGTGTGGGTGCGCGCGCCGCCGCCGAAGAAGCGGACGCCGTGCAGCAACTCGCCGGGGGTCACGCCGGTGCAGGAGAAGAAGATCTGGTCGCCCGGAGCGAGGTCGGTCGTCTGGTAGACGCGATCGAGATCGAAGTAGCCGAGCTCGGCGAGGCGCGCCTTCTGGTGGTCGTCGCTGGCCACCAGGCGGGCCTGGATCTCACCGCCGAGGCAGCGCATCGCGGCTGCGGTGATCACGCCCTCGGGCGCCCCGCCGGTGCCCATCACCGCGTGGACGCCGGTGCCGCGCACGGCGCAGGCGATGCCGGCCGACAGGTCGCCGTCGCCGATCAGCCGGATGCGCGCCCCGGTGGAGCGAATGTCCTCGATCAGGCGCTCGTGACGCGGGCGGTCGAGCACGACGATCGTCAGGTCCTCGACGTCGCGCTCGAAGGCGCGCGCCAGCGCCCTCAGGTTCTCGGCCACCGGCGCGTCGATGTGCAGCCGGCCGCGGGCGGTCGGCCCGACGATCAGCTTCTCCATGTAGGTGTCCGGCGCGTGCAGGAGGCCGCCGCGTTCGGCGGCGGCGAGCACGGCAGTGGCGTCCGGCGCGCCGGTGGCGCAGAGGTTGGTCCCCTCGAGCGGATCGACCGCGATGTCGACCCCGACGCCGTCGGAGCGGCCCTTCTCGAGGCCGACCTCTTCGCCGACGTAGAGCATCGGCGCTTCGTCGCGTTCTCCCTCGCCGATCACGATGCGTCCGGCGATGGCGAGCGAGTCGAGCTCGCGGCGCATCGCCTCGACCGCCACCCGGTCGGACTTCTCGCGGTCGCCGAGCCCCATGGTGTGGGCGGCGGCCACGGCCGCCTGCTCGGTGACGCGGATGAAGTCGTGCTCGAGGATGCGGTCGATGACGGCCATCAGCGCGCCGCTCCGGCGGGCTTGCCGTCGGCCTCCCGGGCCGCCTTCCTGGGCGACTGCATCGGCGGGTTGTAGGCCGGGATTCCGGTGACCGCCTCGCCGATCACCAGCCCGTGGATGTCGTGCGTCCCCTCGTAGGTGAACACCGACTCGATGTTCATCATGTGGCGGATCACCGGGTAGTCGTCGACGATGCCGTTGGCGCCGAGAATCTCGCGCGCGATGCGCGCGCACTCGCGGGCGACCCAGACGTTGTTGCGCTTGCCGAGCGAGATGTGGTGCGGCTTGACGCGGTCGGCGTCCTTGAGCCGGCCGATCTGCAGCACCAGCAGCTGGCCCTTGGTGATCTCGCTGATCATCCAGGCCAGCTTCTCCTGGACGATCTGGTGGGCGGCGATCGGCTGGCCCATGAACTGGATGCGCTGCTTGGCGTACTCGAGCGCCGTCCAGTAGCACTCCATGGCGGCGCCGAGACCGCCCCAGGCGATGCCGTAGCGCGCCTGCGACAGGCAGGAGAGGGGAGCGCGCAGGCCGCGCGCCCCGGGCAGGATGGCGTCGTCCGGGACGTGGCAGTTCTGGAACCCGAGCTCGGAAGTCACCGAGGCGCGCAGGGAGAACTTGCCGTGCTGCTCGGGAGCGGTGTAGCCGGGCGTCCCCTTCTCGACCAGGAAGCCGCGGATGCCGTCCTCAGTCTGCGCCCAGACCACCGCGACGTCGGCGATGGTGCCGTTGGTGATCCACTGCTTGGCGCCGTCGATCACCCAGCCGTCGGCCGTCTTCCGGGCCACCGTCCGCATGCCGCCGGGGTTCGAACCGAAGTCGGGCTCGGTCAGGCCGAAGCAGCCGATCGCCTCGCCGGTGGCCATTCTCGGAAGCCAGCGGTCTCTCTGGGCGGGCGAGCCGTAGGCGTGGATGGGGTACATCACCAGCGAGCTCTGCACCGAGGCGAAGCTGCGCACCCCCGAGTCGCCGCGCTCGAGCTCCTGCATCATCAGGCCGTACGAGACGTTGTCGAGCCCGGGCAAACCGTAGTCGGAGAGGGTGGCGCCGAACAGGTTCAGCTGGCCCATCTCGGGGACCAGGTCCATCGGGAATCGCCCCTCCCGGTTGCACTCCTCGATGATGGGCTTGACCCGGTCCTCGACCCAGTCGCGGACGGTGTCGCGGACGAGCCGCTGTTCTTCGGTCAGGAGCGAGTCGAAGTCGATGAAATCGACGCCGGGGAAGCGGTTCACGGAAGGCCCTCCTTCGAGCGGATACGGGACGGGGCGCACCGGCCGGCCGCCCCGCGGAATCGGGGGGGAGCCTAGCACGCGGGGGGGCGGCGGCCGGCCGCGGCGGCGACGCCGCCCGGCGGATAGGATCGTCCCATGGGGTTCCCGGGAGGCAGTGCGTGGGGCATGGCCAAGGACATCGCGGAAGGGGTTCTCCTGCCGACCGAACGGACCTTCTCCCGCCTGCAGGCGGGTGAACTCGAGCAGCTCGCCTTCGAGCTCGAACGGGCGCTGCGCGATGTGCGCGGCGCCCAGCCGGCGATCGACGACATGCCGGCCGTCCAGCAGCGCAACCGCCGGCTCCAGCGCCTCAACGGCGGCCTGACGATGCTGCGCTCGTTTCGTTCGCGGCAGCGGCCCGGCCGGCCGGCCGGGGGCGGCTGAC
This sequence comes from uncultured Thermoanaerobaculia bacterium, assembly GCA_964471955.1. GTDB lineage: Bacteria > Acidobacteriota > Thermoanaerobaculia > Multivoradales > JAGPDF01 > JACTMI01. The sequence continues at coordinate 28,047 of CAYYIK010000014.1, forward strand.
TCCGGCCCGCCGCGGTGCTGCGCTCTCTCGTCCCGGTCGTCCTCGGCGCCGCGGCCGCGCTCGGCTTCGACCTGCGCGCGCGGCGGCTCGGACTGGCGCCGCCCGGCTTCCGGGAGCCGGCGCGCCGCGCCGCGGCCACCACGCTGCTGGCGCTCGTCCTCGCCCTCGGGGTCTTTCAGCCGCTGGCCGGTCTCGGCCGGCCGGCGCCGGCGATCGACTTCGGCGCCATCCCGGCCTGGCAGCTCTTCCTCGTCCACTTTCTGATGGTCGCCGGCCTGCTCGGCTGGTGGGCCTGCGGATTCCTCGGCCTGCCGCGCGACGAGTGGGGGGGCCTTGCGGCCCAGGTCGGCCTGCGCACGAGAGCGCCGCTGCGCGAAATCGGCCTCGGCCTGGTGATCGGCTTCGCTTCGTGGGTGGCGGTGCTCGTGGTCGTCGTGTCGGTGGCCCTGGCGGCCGCGGCGCTCGGCGGCGAGCGGTGGATCCCCAGCCGGCCGCCGGCGGCGATCCCCTGGATGGCCGGACTGCCGATCGCCCTGCGCGCCGCTCTCGCCCTCTCGGCGGGCGTCGTCGAGGAGGTCTTCTTCCGCGGCCTGCTGCAGCCGCGCATCGGGCTGCTGGCGTCCACGGCGCTGTTTGCCGTGGCGCATCTCTCCTACGACCAGCCGTTCATGCTCGTGGGCGTGACGCTGCTGTCGCTCGTCTACGGCCTGGTGGCGCGCTGGCGGCAGAACATCTGGGCGCCGATCGCCGCCCACTTCCTGTTCGACGCCGTCCAGCTGCTCGTGGTCATTCCCGCGGTCCTGCGCCAGTTCCCGGCCGGGTTGCCGTGAAGGACAGAGCGGCCCGGGCGGGGCGGCCGCACCCCCTCTGCTAGACTGCCGGGGACCTTCTCGACGCCATGAGCCCGACCGCCCAGCGGCAGTTCCACCTGACGATCGGCAGCCGGTTCGACAACATCGAACTCGTGCAGATGGTCGTCGACGAAGCGCTCGCCGAGGCGGGCGTCGCGGAGGATTCGCGGCACTGGCTCGGACTCGCCCTGCGCGAGGCGGTGGCCAACGCGATCAAGCACGGCAATCGGCAGGACGCGGGCAAGCGCGTCGACGTCGACATGGAGCTCACGCCCGCCGAGGTGGTGCTGCGGATCACCGACGAGGGCGAAGGGTTCGACCCCGACCGCGTCAAGGATCCGCTGGCGCCGGAGAACCGCTTCCGCGCCGACGGGCGGGGCATCTTCTACATGCGCAAGTTCATGGACGAAGTGAGTTACAGTTTCGCCCCCGACGGCGGAACGGTGGTCACGCTGCGCAAGCGGCTCGACTCCGGCGCCGCGGCGGGACGGGAACTCTGAGAAAACCGGGAGACGAGCAATGAAGATCGACAAGCGCGTGCGCGACGGCGTCACGATCCTCGAGGTCGAGGGCAAGATCACCATCGGCAAGGGGGACGTCGCACTGCGAGAGGCCGTCCTCGCGGCGCTCGGCGAGGGCGCGAAGAAGCTCCTGATCGAGCTCGGACGAGTCTCGACCGTCGACTCCTCGGGGGTCGGCGAGCTGGTATCGGCCTTCACCACGGTGACCAACCGGGGCGGCAAGCTGAAGCTGGTGAACCTGCCGCCGAAGGTCACCGACATCCTGCAGATCACCCAGCTGATCACCGTCTTCGAGACCTTCGACAGCGAAGACGAGGCGATCGCCTCCTTCTGACCCCTCCCGGCCGGCGCCGCGGCGCCGGCCGCCCCGCTCAGCCGCCGGGGCGGCGGGCCACCGCCGGCTCGCCTGCGCCCCGCGAGCGCCAGGACACCCCCGGCAGCGACAGCAGTTCGCCGCCCGGATAGTGGCGGAAGCCTTCGAGGTCGGCCGGCAGCACCGCCACGTTGACCCGCGTGAACAGGGGGATCAGCGGCAGGTCGGCGGCGACGATCTCCTGCACCTCGCGATAGACCGGCCGGCGCTCGCGCGGATCGACCAGGCTGCCGCCGAGATCGAGCAGGCGGTCGAGCGCGGGGTTGCGGTAGCGCCCCCGGTTGGCTCCCGCCGGCGGCACGTTGCGCGAGTGGAAGATCAGCGCGTAGAGGTCGGGGTCCTCGATGCCGGTGCGGGTCAGCGAGAAGACCTGGAAGGCGCCGCGCTGGACGTCCTGGAAGAAGGTGGCGAACTCGTGCGAGCGGATCTCGAGCGCGATCCCCGCCTCGGCGGCCATGGCCCGCAGGATCTGCGCCTGCAGCAGCGACGTCTCGTCGGTCGACGTCTTGTAGGTCAGGGTCAGCCGGGGGCGCGGACCCGCGGGGCCGTCCGGGTCCGGATAGCCCGCCTCGTCGAGCAGCCGGCGCGCCGCCGCCGGATCGTGTGGCAGCGGCGCGAGCTCCTCGTGACGGGCCCAGTGTCCGGCGGGCAGCATCGTCTCGGTGACCGCGCCGAGACCGCGCCAGAGGGTGGCGACGAGGCGGGGGCGATCGAGCGACAGCGCGAGGGCGCGGCGCACCCGTGGATCGGCCAGCCGCTCGTCCTCGAGGTTGAGCCCCAGGTAGACGAAGTTCGAGCCGGCGGCGCGCTCGACGCGGAAGCGCCGGTCGCGCTCGAACAGGGGCACGACGTCCGGCGGCAGGGCGTTGACGACGAGCTGCACCGACCCCTTGCGCAGCTCGAGGGCGCGCACCGTCGAGTCGGGGACTTCGCGCAGGATCACCCGGCCGAGTCGCGGAGGTCCGGCCCAGTGACCCTCGAACGCCGCGAGCTCGACCGTGTCGGGTGTGCGCGCCACGACCCGGAACGGACCGGTGCCGATCGGATCGCGGTTCTGCTGATCGGGCGTGCGGCCCGCCGGCACGACCGCGACGTAGGAGTTGAGGTTGCCGAGCAGCGCACCGAACGGTTCGACGGTCTCGAAGTCGACCGTCGCCTCGTCGACCGCCACCACCCGCGCCACCCGGGCGAAGGCGCCGCGCTTGGCCGACACCACCGCCCCGTCGAGCAGGCTGCCGTAGGTCCACACGACGTCCGCGGCGTCGAGCGTGCTGCCGTCGTGGAAGCGCACGCCGGGACGCAGGTGGAAGCGCCAGCGCCGGCCGCCGTCGAGCACCTCCCAGCGCTCGGCGAGGTCGGGAAGCCAGCCGCCCCGGCCATCCTGGGTGACCAGGCCGTTCATCGTCAGCTCGAAAACGCGCGCCGAGGCCTGGTCGGTGGCGAGGCGCGGATCGAAGTGGATCGGCGCGCTCTCGAGGGCGACCACCAGCGAGCCGTCGGCCGGCCGCAGCGGCGCGTCGCCGGCGCGGCAGCCGGCGGCCGCCGCGACGACGAAAGCCGCGGACGCGGCGCCCGCGAGGCGGATGAAGACGCTCACCGGCGTGACGATACCGCCGCGTCCCCTCTGCTAGCATGCCGCCGCATCCCCGACCGAGGAGCTCGAACCTGAACCGCCGCCGGCGCCGATTCCGCCCCCTGCTCCGCGGCGGGCTGGTGCTGCTCGCGCTCGTCGCCGCGACGGGCGCCGGCGGGGCGGACGACGCGGTGGCCGAGCGCGAGGCCGAACTCGAGCGGATCCGCGGCGAGATCGCCACGCTGACCGCCCGGCTCGGCGAGTCCGAGCGCCGCGCCGCGGGGTTCGCCGGGGAGATCGAGCGGTTGTCGATCGAGCTCTCCCTGCAGGAGCGCCGGGTCGCCGAGGCGGTGCGGGCGCACGAACTGGCCAACAGCCGCGTCGCCGCGACGGGCGAACGGATCGCGGACCTCGAGGCGCGGCTGGCCGCCGAGCGCCGGCGACTCGAATCGCGGGTCGCCGGGCTCTACCGCCTCGGCCGGCACGGCACGGTCCGGCTCGCTTTCGCGCTCGAGCCCGGCAGCGAACCGGTGGGGGCGATCCGGCTGCTGCGCTACCTGGTGCGGCGCGACGCCGCCTCGGTCGAACGATTCGAGGAGCTGGGAGCCCGGCTGGCGGTCGAGCGGGCGGAGCTCGAGAGCGAGCGCTCCGCCGCCGCCGACTGGCTCGCCCGTCAGGCCTCGCGGCGCGACGAGCTGGCACGCCTCGAGCGCCGGCAGGCCGATCTGCTGGCCGGCGCCCGCGGCGAGAGCGCGCGTCTGGCGCTGCGCGCGCGTCAGCTCGCCGAGCGGGCCGACCGACTCTCGGCGCTGCTCGACGCCCTCTACGGCCGCGAAGAGGCCGCACTGGCCGGCCGGCCGATCCAGGAGTTCCGTGGCCTGCTCACCTGGCCGGCGCGCGGCCGCGTCACCGCCGGCTTCGGGCCCCGCCTCGACCCCCGCTACCGCACCCGGGTGCCGCACAACGGCGTCGATCTGGCGACCGTCCCGGGCGAGGAGGTGCGCGCGGTCTACCCCGGCAGAGTGGTCTTCGCGGCCGAGTTCGAGGGGTACGGCCCGACCGTCGTCCTGCAGCACGCCGGGCGTGCCTTCACGCTCTACGCCGGGCTCGCGGACATCTCGGTCGAGCGCGACGATCTGCTATCTTTGAACGCGGTGCTGGGACACGCGGCCGCCATGCTCTATTTCGAGGTCCGCGTCGGCAACGTCCCCGAAGATCCCGAGCGCTGGGTGCGCTGAAGCGCCGGTACCGAGAATCCGATGAATCGCGGCCGCGGCCTCTTCCTGCTCGTTTCGCTCGCCGTCCTGGTGCCGGCGATGACCGGTGTGCTCTGGAGCGCCGCCGCGCGGCGCTCCGGCGATGCCGGTGACGATTCGCTCTACAAGAACCTGGCGATCTTCTCCGAGGTGCTCAACCTGGTCGGCTCGAGCTACGTCGACGAGACCGACTCGGGACAGCTGCTCGCCGGCGCGCTCGACGGCCTCGGCGACGCCCTCGATCCCTTCTCCGTCTGGGTGCCGGCCGACCGGTTGGCGCAGTGGGACGCGGCGCGTGCCGTCGGGCGAACGCGCTCCGGGCTGACGATGGTCCGCGATCAGGGGATCGCCTTCGTGCTGGCGGTCGAGGCGGGCAGCCCCGCCGCCACGGCGGGTCTCGAGGCCGGCGACATCGTGGCCGAGATCGACGGCCGGTCGACCCGCGAGATGCCCTCCTGGGCGCTCGCCACCCGTCTCGCCGGAGAGCCGGGCACCCGGCTGGCGCTGCGCGTGTTGCGCCAGGGGGACGATCTCGCCGTGGAGCTGCCGCTCGCCGACTACGCGCCGCCCCGGCCCCGCCTGGAAGAGGTCGAAGGGCTGCCGATGCTCGTCGTTCCCGCCTTCGCAGCCGATACCGCCGCCGCCGCGAGTCCGCTGCTCGAAGATCTGGCGGCGCGCGGCGCCACCCAGCTGCTGGTGGACCTGCGCGGCGTGGCCGGCGGCTCGCCGACGGCGGCCTTCGACGTCGCCGCGCTGTTCGCTTCGGGCGAACTCGGCCGGCTCTCCGGCCGCGGCGGCGAAACGCGCCCGTTCGCCGGCACCGCGCCCCCGCTCTGGCAGGGGGAGATCGTGGTGCTGGTCGACGGCAGCTCGCAGGGTCCCGCGGAGATCCTCGCCGCGGTGCTGCGCCAGCGCGCTGGCGCCCGCATGGTCGGCGTCGAGACGTTCGGCTGGGCGGGGGAGCTGGAGGCGGCGACGCTGTCGAACGGATCCCGCCTCCACCTGACCGCCGCCTTCTACGCCGCGGAGGGGGACGAACCGATCTCCGACGGTCTCGAACCCGACCTTCTCGTCGACGATCTGCCGGTGCACTTCGGCGACCGCGAGCGGCCCCTCGGCGAGCGGATCCTCGAGCAGGGCATCGGACTGCTGCGCGGCGCCACCGCCGAGCGGCGCGCCGCCTGATCCGGGCCCGCGCCGCCCCCTCATGGCTCGTCGTCGTCGCCGCCGCTCCCCCCGCGCCGTCCTGCTGATCCTGTTCGGCGCCGCGGCGGTCTTCGCCGCCGGCCTCTGGCTGGGGGGCTGGCGGCCGCGAGGTCCGTCGGCGCCGGCCGCGGGTCACCCTGCGGCGGAAGGCGAGAGGCGCGCGGCGCCGCGCCGCGCGCCGGCGAGCCGGCCGCCGGTCCGCCCGGCGACTCCCGAGCCGGCACCGCGTGGCAGCGAAGTCGAGTCGATTCCGGCGGCGCGCCCGACGGCGCCGGCGGCACGCCTCGCCCTGGTGATCGACGACCTCGGCCGCAGCCACGCGGAGATCGATCGCCTGCGCGCCCTCGGCGTGCCGCTCGCATACGCCGTCCTGCCCTCCGAGCCGCTCAGCCGGGAGATCGCCGAGCGCCTGCGGGCGGCGGGCGAGGAGGTGCTGGTCCACCTGCCGATGGAGGCCGAAGGGGGGGGCAGCCCGGGACCTGGTGCGGTGCTCGAGCGCCTGTCGCCCGAGCGCATCGCGGCGCTCACCCGGTCGGCGATCGAACGGGTGCCGGGGGCCGTCGGTCTGAACAACCACATGGGCTCGCGCGTCACCGCCGACGAGGCGGCGATGCGGGCCATCCTCGGCGTGGTCGGCGGGAAGGGCCTGTTCTTCCTCGACTCGCGCACCACGACCGAGACCGGCGCCTTCGGCTGGGCCCGCGAGGCGGGGATTCCGGCGGCGCGCCGCGACGTCTTCCTCGACGACGACCCGGACACGGAGAAGGTGGCGGCCGAGTTCGCCCGCCTGCTCGAGCTGGCGCGCCAGCGCGGCGCGGCGATCGCCATCGGCCATCCGCGACCGGCGACCTTCGAGGTGCTCGAGCGTGAAGTGCCGCGGGCCCGCGCGGCGGGCTTCGAGTTCGTGCCGGTCTCCTACCTGCTCGAGCGCACCGAGACGCTGCCCGAGTAACGCTCAGACGTGGCGCAGCGCTTCGACCGGGCGCTCGGCGAGCGGCCGCGCCGAGGCCGCCAGCCCGGCTCCGACGGCGAGCAGCGCCGTGCCGCCGGCCACGGCGAGCGGAATCACCGGGTCGAGCGTCCAGTCGATCTCGAGCGCCCGTTCGAGCACCACGCCGGCGACCAGCGAGCCGGCCGCGCTGCCGGTCAGACCGCCGGCCAGGCCGGTCAGCCCGTACTCGGTGGCGAACAGGGCCGCCACGCCGCCGCGCGTCATGCCGAGCGCCTTGCTGATCGCCACCTCGCGGCCGCGCCGCGCCGCCGCGGCGGCCACCGCGCCGGCGAGGATCGCGGCGCCGGCGATCACCGTGAAGGCGCCGATGAAGCGCACGCCGAGGCCGACCCGGTCGAGCACGGCGACGACGCGGTCGAGCACGTCGCGGATGGCGAACAGGGTGACATTGGGGAAGGTGGCGGCGAGCGCGTCGCGCAGCCGGTCCTCACCGCCGGGCGGCAGCCGCACCGCGGCGATGCGCATCTGCGGTGCTTCTTCGAGGGCCCCCGGCTCGACGACCCAGAAGAAATTGATGCCGAAGCTCTCCCAGCGCACGCGGCGCAGGCTGGTCACGGTCAGCTCGATCGGTACCCCCTGGATGTCGAAGCGCAGCCGCGAGCCGAGTTCGAGCCCGAGGTCGCGCGCGTACTCTTCCTCGACCGAGACCTCGAGTCGCTGCGGATCGCTCCACAGCTCGCCGGCCACCAGTTGGTTGTCGTTGGCGAGCCGTTCGAGCCAGGTGAGGCGCTGCTCGCGGGTGAGCGCCCAGCGGCGGCGCCCGTCGCGCCGCCCCTCCGCGCTCTGCTGCGGCGCCAGATCGCGCGCCGAGACGCCGTCGATCGCCGCCAGTCGGGCCATCACCACCGGCACCGAGTCGACCCCGGTGGCGCCGGCGCGTTCGATCTGCCCGCGCACCCCTTCCCACTGCGAGGGCTGGATGTCGATCAGGAAGGCGGTCGGCGCGTCCACCGGCAGCTCGGCGTCGAGGCGCCGGATGAGGCCGCGCTCGACGGTGATCATCGCCACCAGGACGAAGGCGCCGAGACCGAGCGCCACGACGTGGGCGGAGGTACCGGCACCGGTGCGCCCGAGCGCGGCGACGCCCCAGCGCAGGGGGAGCGGCAGACCGAGGCGCGGAATCCTTCGCGCCAGTGCGAGCAGGCCGCGCGCGGCGAGGGCGAGCAGCGCCACGGTGACGGCGAGGCCGGCGGCGAAGAGGAGTCCGTCGCTGACCGCGCCGGCCTGCGCGATGCTCGCCGCCGCGGTACCGGCGGCCAGCAGCAGCGCGGTCGCGGCGCTGGCGCGGCGCGAGGCCGGCAACGGCTCGGCATCGCGACGCAGCACGCGCGCCGCCGGCACGCGCAGCGCCGCGGCGAGCGGCGACGCCGCGAACAGCAGCGCGATGCCGAGGCCGAGCGCCAGGCCGCGCGCCACCGCCCAGGGCTGGAAGAGCGGCAGCGGCAGGTCCGGAAGCAGGGTGGCGAGCAGCGCCGGCACCAGGCGCTGCACGGCCAGGCCGGCGGCGGCGCCGACCGCGCTGCCGCCGAGGGCGAGCAGTGCGACCTGCGACAGATGGATGCCGGCGATCTCGCCGGGCGAGGCCCCGAGCGTCTTCCACACCGCGATGGCGTCGAGCCGCTGGGCGAGCCAGGCGCGCACGGTCTGCGCCACGCCGACGCCGCCGACCAGCAGCGAGAGCAGCGCGGCCAGGCCGAGGAAGCGTTCGGTCCGCTCGACGTTGCGGCGCAGCTCGGGCTGCCCCTCGATCGCGGTGGCGAAGCGGAAGCTCTCGGGCTCGGGCAGCGTGGCGCGCAGCCGTGCGACCAGGCGGGGCGCCTCGCTGGCCGGCGCGCCCTCCGGCAGGGCGACGAGCAGCCGGTGCTCGATCCGGCTGCCGAAGGCGAGCAGGTCGGTGGCGCGCAGCGCCTCGCCCGAGACGTAGAGGCGCGGCCCGAGCGCGAAGGCGCTGCCGATCCGGTCGGGCTCGGAGCGCACGACGCCGGTCAGGCGCAGGCGGCGGCCGCCGACTGCGATGGGGTCGCCCGGAGCGAGGCCGAGGGCAGCCAGCAGTTCGGGCGCGGCGACCGCGCCGTCGCCGGCGACCAGCTCGGCGAGGGGACGCGCCGGTTCGAGGCCGAGCTCGCCGTGCAGGGGGAAGTCGCCGTCGACAGCGCGCAGCTCGACCAGCCGGCTGCGCCCGGCACCGGGCGAATCGGCCGGCGCGGCGACGACGGTCGGCAGCTCGTAGACCCGCGTGAGGCGCAGGCCCGGTTCGGCGGCGAGCACCGCTTCCCCTTCGGGAGGGAGCGGCCGCAGCGCCTCGACGCGCAGGTCGCCGGCGAGCAGGCGCCGCGACTCGCTGGCGAGGGCGCCGCGCAGCGCGGCCGAAAAACCGGCCACCGCGACCACGCCGGCGACGCCGGCGGCGAGACAGAGTACGAAGAAGGCGAGGCGACCGCGGGCGCCGCGCGACTCGCGGACGACCTGGCGCAGCAGCGACCGCGCCTTCACGACACCCGCTCGATCCGCCCGTCGCGCAGGTGGATCCGGCGATCGGCGCGCGCGGCGACCTCCGGGTCGTGGGTGACCAGCAGCATGGTGGTGCCGTGCTCGCGGCGCAGCCGGGCGAGCAGCTCGAGGACCCGCGCGCCGGTAGCGCCGTCGAGGTTGCCGGTCGGCTCGTCGGCCAGCAGCAGCTCGGGGCCGGTCGCGAAGGCGCGGGCGAGGGCGACCCGCTGCTGCTCGCCGCCCGAGAGCTGGGCGGGGTAGTGGTGCTCGCGCTCGGCCAGGCCGACTTCGGCGAGCATGCGGCGGGCGCGCTCGAGCGGCGCGGAGGCCCCGGCGAGCTCGAGCGGCAGCAGGACGTTCTCGAGCGCCGTCAGATTGGCGAGCAGCTGGAACGACTGGAAGACGAAACCGAGCCGGCCGCGGCGCAGGCGGGCGAGCTCGCCCTCCGGGAGGTCCTGGATCGGCCGGCCGTCGAGCCGCACCTCGCCGGCGCTCGGTCGATCGAGCCCCGCGGCGAGGCCGAGCAGCGTCGACTTGCCCGATCCCGACGGCCCGAGGATGGCGAGGAACTCGCCGGGCGCGACGGCGAGATCGACGGCGTCGACCACCACCAGCTCGCGCTCTCCCGAGCGGAGGCGCTTGGTGACCTGAATCAGTTCGAGGCGGGGAGGCGTCGATTCGGCGGGCATCGGCGGTCGCGGCCGGGCGACAGTAGCACGCCGTCAGCGGGCGTCCGGGCACTCCGGCTAGGATGGACGGTGATGCGCAGTGCGGTGGCACGAGCAGGGTTGATGCGATCGGTCCTGATGGCGGGACTGCTCCTCGCGGCTTGCGCGCGCGAGCCGCTCGCTCCGGGGGCCTCGCCGCCGGCCGGGCCGGCGGGCGGTCCGGTGGCCCCGGCGGCCGCATCGCCGAGTGCTTCGACTCCGGGAGTCACGACCCGGGCTGCCGCCGCCTCCGGGGGGCCGCTGGTGGTCTTCCTCGGCGACAGCCTCAGCGCCGGCCTCGGGCTGGCGGAGGAGGAGGCCTTCCCGGCGCGGGTCGGCGAGGAGCTGGCGCGGCGCGGCGTGCCCGTGCGGGTGATCAACGGCGGCGTCTCGGGCGACACGACGGCCGGCGGGCGCGAGCGACTCGACTGGCTGCTCGCTCAGCGCCCCGACTGGGTGATCGTCGAACTGGGGGCCAACGACGGCCTGCGCGGGCAGCCGATCGAGGGGATCGAAGCGAACCTGCGCGACATCGTGCGGCGCAGCCGCGACGCCGGCGCGCGGGTGGTGCTGGCGGGGATGCGCATGCCGCCCAGCCACGGGCGCGACTATGCGGAGGCGTTCGCCGCGATCTGGCCGCGCCTGGCGGCCGAGCTCGACGTGCCGCTGCTCCCCTTCCTGCTCGACGGCGTCGCCGGCCACCCGGAGCTCAATCTGCCGGACGGATTCCATCCCAATCCGGAGGGGCACCGCCGCGTGGCGGCCACGGTGGCCGACTTCCTCGCCCCGCGGGTCAGGGAGTCGAGCGAGCCGACCGCTCCGGTGCGCTAGCGCGCTCGCGGCGCTTCGCCTCCTCCCAGAGCTCGTCCATCTCCGCCAGAGTCGCCTCGTCGAGCCGGCGGCCGCGCGCCGCGAGGCCCGCCTCGATCGCCGCGAACCGGTGACGGAATTTCAGATTGGCGGCCGCCAGCGCCCCCTCCGGGTCGACATCGAGATGGCGGGCGAGGTTGGCGACGGCGAAGAGCAGATCCCCCGTCTCCTCGCGCAGGCGCCGCCTTGCCGCCTCGTCAGGGGTCGCGGCGGCCGCCGCGACCTCGCGGCGCAGCTCGCCGAGCTCCTCGTCGACCTTGGCGAAGACCGCCGCCGCGTCGGGCCAGTCGAAGCCGACGCCGGACGCCTTCTGGGTCAGCCGGTAGGCGGCGACGAGCGCCGGCAGCGAGGCCGCCGCGGCGCCGTCGAGCAGCGAGGCCCGACCGCTCGCTTCCCGGCGCAGCTTGCGCCGCTCCCAGCTCTCGCGCACGGCCCGCGCGTCGGCCAGCCGCTCGCCGCCGAAGACGTGCGGATGCCGGTCGATCATCTTCGCTTCGACGCGGTCGATGGCGTCGGCGAGCCGGAAAGAGCCCGCCTCCTCACCCAGCCGTGAGAGGAAGGCAACCTGGAAGAGGAGGTCCCCCAGTTCGCCGACCAGCGCCTCGGGATCCTCCCGGTCGAGCGCGTCGGCGGTCTCGTGGGCCTCCTCGAGCAGATAGGCCCGCAGGTCGGCGAAGGTCTGTTCGCGGTCCCAGGGGCAACCGTCCGGGGCGCGCAGGCGCGCCACCAGGTCGAGCAGCCGGACGAGATCGGTCGGCGCGGTCGGCGTGGCGGAGTTCACCCTGCTAGCATACCGGGGCGAAATCGCGGGCAGCGCGAGGTTGGAGGTCGGCTCGGGGTGGGCGAAATCAAGGTCACCGACAAGCGGATGTTCACGCCCGACGGGCGCCTGAAGGAGGAGTTCGAGCGCGCGCTCGCCGAGCCCGCCGCCGAGACGGTGGCGGAGCCGGAGGCGGAGATTCCGCCGGAACCGCCGATCGCCGCGTCGGCGCCGCCGGAGAGCGCGGCGGGCCCCGTGGCGGAGGCGGCGGGCGACACGTTGCCGCTGCCACCCGGACCGGCCGCGCCGCCGCCGGGTCTGCTGGAGCTGTTCGAGTTCGTCTCCGGCTGGGCGCTGGCGTGCATGGGAGACGTGCCGCTGCCGGACGGTCGCCTGGTGCGGGACCTCGACGCCTCGCGCTTCTACATCGATCTGCTCGGTGCCCTGCACGAACGCTTCGGCCGCGGGCTCTCGGCGCAGGAGCTCCACTTCGTCGAGAGCTATCTCGATCAACTGCGGCTCCGCTATGTCTCGCGCCGCGGCTAGGCACCGGATCCTGCGGCTGCTCCTCACCGCGGCGCTGCTGGCGCCGGCGGTCGCAACTGCCGCGCCCGGCGAGGCGGTCTTCGCCCCGGCCGGTTTCGAGATGACGCGCAGCATCCAGCTCTCGTTCAAGCGGTTGCAGGAGCTCTGGCTGCAGTGGCTCGGCGCTTCGCTGCAGGACAATCCGGCGCGCGCCGGCGAGACCTTGCGCAGTCTGCAGGCGACGGCGCGCCAGCTCGGCTTCGTGCGCCTGCCCGAGCTGGCGCTCGGCGCCACGGCGCGGGCCCGCCAGGCGGCCGCGGAGGGGGACTTCGCGCGCGCCCGGCGCGCTCTCGACGCCGCCGAGGCGCTCGACCCCGGCCGCTCGGACGTCGCCTTCGCTTCGGCGCGCGTTGCCTGGCAGCAGGGCGACCAGCTCGGTGCGGTGTCGAACCTGGCCGGCGGCTTCGTCCGGCTCTTCTCGTTGCCCGAGAGGCCGGCGGTCATGCGCCGGGTCGCGCTGTGGGGACTGGTGGCGCTGCTGCTCGGCGCGGCCCTCTACCTGGCCGCGGTGACGATCGCGCGCGGCGGCGCGGCCTATCGGAATCTGCACGCCGCGCTGGCGCGGCGGATCCCGGCCGCGGCCGCCCACGTCCTGGCCGTGGCGCTGCTGCTCGCTCCCTTCGCGGTGCCCGGAGGGCTCGCCGTCGGTCTGCTGATCTGGACGGTGGTCCTCTGGGTGCAGGCCTCGGCCAGCGAGCGGGGCGTCCTGGCGGGCATCTGGCTGGTGCTCGCCCTGGCACCGCCGGCCGCCGACCGGATCGTCCGCCAGCTGACCATCGCGCACTCGCCGCCGATGCGGGCGCTCGACGACTTCGAGCAGGGGCGCCTGTCGGGGAACCTGTTCTCCGACCTCGCCGTGCTGCGCAGCGCCCTGCCCGACTCGGCGGCGGCCCTCGAGGTGAGCGCCGACGTCCACCGCACCCTCGGGCAGTGGGAGATCGCGCGCGGCCTCTACCGGCAGGTCCAGGCGCGCGAGTCCGGTTTCTCGGCGGCGCTGCTCAACCTGGGCGCCGATTCCTTCCGCAAGGGGGACTTCGCCGCGGCCAACGAGTACTTCAAGCGGGCGGCCGAGTCGGAGGGGTCTTCGGCGGCGGCCTGGTACAACCTCAGCCTCTCCTACTCGGAGTCCTACCTCTTCGAAGACGCCAAGGTGGCGCTCGAGCAGGCCCGCCGGATCGACAGTGCCCAGGTCGATCGCTGGATCCAGGTGCCCAATCCGGACCGGGTGCTGACTTTCAACGGCGGGCTGGAGCGGCGCGCGGAGATCGCCCGCCAGTTGACCGAGGTCTGGAGTGCGGGCACCGGAGACGGGGGGGCGGGCGACCGGCGCGCCGGCCGCTACGTGCCCGGCGTCGCGGTGACGGGCGCGGCGCTCGCCGCGCTGCTGCTCGGCGGAGTGCGTCCGACCGGGCGCGGCGCCGGCCGCGGCGGGCTCGACCTGATGTCGGCGCCGAGCGCGGCGCTCGTCCGGCGCCTGCTGCCGGCCGTGGCGCTGGCCGAGGCCGGGCGCGGCCCGGCGGCGCTGCTGCACGCACTCGGTCTCGCCGCCCTGCTGACGCTGCCGCGTCTGGCCGACCTCGGGGGTGACTTCGCCGCCTCGGCGAACCTCGACCGCGCCGCCAGCGTCGTCGCGCTGCTGGGCCTCGCCCTCTATCTGACCTGGATCCTGCGCCGGGCCGTCTCCCGGCGAGCGGGCTGAGGAGAGACCGTGGCGCTCGAAGGCGATCTCTCGATCTTCCGCCTGCCCGACATCCTGCAGGTCATCGCGCAGCAACAGAAGACCGGCATCCTGACCGTCCAGGGGGAGCACGACATCCTGGCGGTCTCCTTCCACCAGGGGGAGATCGTCGCCGCGGACGCCCTCAACCAGAGCTTCGAGGAGATGCTCGGCGAGGTGCTGGCGAGCCAGGGGGTGTTGCCGCCCGAGAGGTTCCAGCGCCTGTCGGAGGAGCACCGCACGACGGTCGGCGAGCGGCTGGCCGATTTCCTCATCCGGCGCGAGGCGATCACCCGCGAGCAGCTGCTCGCCGCCCTGCGCTTCCAGACCTACCGCCTGCTGCTCGAAGTGCTGCGCTGGCGGCAGGGGGAGTTCAAGTTCTACACCGGCGAAGAGGTGGCGTTCGAGGAGGGCGTCGAGCCGCTCGCCGTCGACGAGGTCCTCTTCCGGTCGATGCGCGACCTGCTCGGCGAAGGGACGGTGGCCGGCGCCATGCCCCACGGCTTCGTCGCCTACGAGCGGCTGCCGGTGCTGCGGACCCTGCGGGTGGCGCGCGAAGGGGCGCTCGCTCCGGAAGTCGGCGAGAACGTCCTGTGGATCTCGCTCGACGAGGAGACGGTGCTCGACCGCCTCGACGGCCACACTCCGGCGGCGCGCATCGCCGCCGAAACGGGGCTGGGGGAGATGCGCACGCAGTATGCGCTCTTCCACCTGCTGCGCAACGGCCTGGTGCGGCCGAGCGCCGAGCACACCACGGTGGGCGCCGTGATGGCCGAGGCGGAAGCGGCGGTGGTGCCGGCGGCCGCCCCGGCGGCGGCGCCCGCGGTGGCCACGCCGGCGCTGGCGCCGGTCGTGCCGCTGCGCCCCGAAGCCGAGCCGGCCGGCGAGTCGACGGGTACCGGCGTCCGGTTGTCCGTCGCACCGCCGCTCTCGGACGGCCGGGCGGGGGCGGCAGCGGCCGTGGCGGCGCTGCTGGTCGGCGCTCTGGTCACCGCCGTCGCGCTGATGCGGCCGGGTGCCCTGCTGCACTCCTTCCCGACCCAGGCGGAAGCGCGCGCCTCGTTCGAACAGCTCGAGCGACGGGCCCGCCTGGGCTCGATCGACCGGGCGGCGCGGACGTTCTACCTGCTCGAGGGGCGCTACCCGGCCAGCCTCGAAGACCTGACGGTGCGCGATCTGCTCGCCCGCGGCCAGCGGTTCGACCCGCACGGCCGGCGCCTGATCCTCGAGCCGACCGAGGATGCCTACCGGCTGACGGTCGACGGCCTCGCTCCGGAGGCGGGTGGCGAGGTCTTCGAGAGCGTCAGCGGGGACGTGCTGCTCGACCGCAGCCTCTTCGCCCAGGTCCAGGCGGAGGCGGGCGTCCCCCTCGTCCTGCTCGATTAGCCGGAGAGCCCGCCGGCGCCCGGGGAGCGCTCGAAGGACAACTCCCGCGCTCCGGGAGGGCACGAGGAAGAAATCTAAGCGCCGGATTGTTAGAAAAGGTGTCCGCCAATCTTGACGGCTGGCGGCTCAACTTCTAGGCTAGGCCTGTCGAAGGAGGAGGACACCTTGAGCAAGATCATCGGTATCGATCTGGGGACGACCAACAGCGTCGTCGCGGTTCTGGAAGGGGGCGAGGCCAAGGTCATCGCCAACGCCGAGGGGGCGCGTACGACCCCGTCGGTAGTCGCGTTCACGCCCGCCGGCGAGCGGCTGGTCGGCCAGGTCGCCAAGCGGCAGTCGATCACCAACCCGAAGAACACCGTCTACTCGATCAAGCGCTTCATGGGGCGTCGGTACGAAGAGGTCTCCGACGAGATGAAGATGGTCCCCTACAAGGTCGAGCGCGCCGACAACGGCGACGTGCGCGTCAACATCGACGGCAAGCTCTTCTCGCCGCCGGAGATCTCGGCGATGGTCCTGCAGAAGCTCAAGCAGGCCGCCGAGGACTATCTGGGCACGCCGGTCACCGAGGCAGTGATCACCGTGCCGGCCTACTTCAACGACGCGCAGCGCCAGGCCACCAAGGACGCCGGCCGCATCGCCGGCCTCGAGGTCAAGCGTCTGGTCAACGAGCCGACCGCCGCGGCGCTCGCTTACGGGCTCGACAAGAAGAAGGACCAGAAGATCGCCGTCTACGACTTCGGCGGCGGCACCTTCGACGTGTCGATCCTCGAGGTCGGCGAAGGGGTCGTCGAGGTCAAGGCGACCAACGGCGACACCCATCTCGGCGGCGACAATCTCGACCAGCGGGTGATGGAGTGGCTGCTCGCCGAGTTCAAGCGCGATCAGGGGATCGATCTGGCCCGGGACCCGATGGCGATGCAGCGGCTCAAGGAGGCGGCCGAGAAGGCGAAGATCGAGCTGTCGACGGCGCAGGAGACCGAGATCAACCTGCCCTTCATCACCGCCGACCAGTCGGGGCCCAAGCATTTCAGCCTCAAGCTGAGCCGCGCCCGGCTCGAGCAGCTGGTCGAGGAGCTCCTGCAGCGCTCGGCCGGTCCCTGCCGGCAGGCGCTGGCGGACGCCGGCCTGTCGGCGGCGCAGATCGACGAGGTCGTTCTGGTCGGCGGCCAGACCCGCATGCCGGCGATCCAGAAGCTGGTCAAGGAGATCTTCGGCAAGGAGCCGAACAAGAGCGTCAATCCCGACGAGGTGGTCGCGGTCGGCGCCGCGGTCCAGGGCGGCGTCCTCAAGGGGGACGTCAAGGACATGCTGCTGCTCGACGTCACGCCGCTGTCGCTCGGCATCGAGACGCTGGGCGGCGTGTTCACCAAGCTGATCGCGCGCAACACGACGATTCCGACCCGCAAGAGCGAGACGTTCTCGACCGCTTCGGACAGTCAGACCCAGGTCGAGGTTCACGTCCTCCAGGGCGAGCGCGAGATGGCGGCGGGCAACCGCACGCTCGGGCGCTTCCACCTGGTCGGCATCCCGGCGGCGCCGCGCGGCGTGCCGCAGATCGAAGTCACCTTCGACATCGACGCCAACGGCATCGTCAACGTGTCGGCCAAGGACCTCGGCACCGGCAAGGAGCAGAAGATCACCATCACCAGCTCCTCGGGCCTCGGCGAGGACGACATCCAGCGCATGGTCAAGGACGCCGAGTCGAACGCCTCCGACGACCACCGGCGCCGCCAGCTGGTCGAGAGCCGCAACCGGCTCGACGGTCTCGTCTACTCGGCCGCCAAGACGGTCGAGGAGAACAAGGAGAAGCTCTCGGCGGCCGACCTGGGCGACGCCCAGGCCGCCATCGACGCCGGCAAGCAGGCGCTCGAGTCCGAGGACCAGACGACGCTCGACGAGGCGTTCGCGCGCATCGAGAAGGCGATGCACAAGGTCGCCGAGGCGATGTACCGCGGCACGCAGGCCGGTGGTGAACCGGGTCCCGGCGCCGCGGCGGCGGGCGACGAGGTGATCGACGCCGAAGTGGTCGACGCCGAGAAGAACTGAGGAGAAGGGGGCCCGCGCGCGTCGGCGCGCGGGCCCCCGCCGCTCATGGCGAGACGCAAGCGCGGGGACGGCCCCCGTTACGTGATGATCAGCGTCGTCGCGGAGACCTACCAGGTCCATCCGCAGACGCTGCGGCTCTACGAACGCCAGGGGCTGATCCGTCCGGCGCGTTCGGCGGGCAACACGCGGCTCTACGACGAGGAGGCGATCCGCCGCCTCGAGGCGATCCTCACCCTCACCCGCGACCTCGGCGTCAACCTCGCCGGGGTGGAGGTGATCCTCAACCTGCGCGAGCAGGTCGCCGAGCTCGAGTCGCGCCTCCGCAACCTCGACGAGGAGCTGCGCCAGCTCGATCGCGACCGCCGGCAGGGCGTCGAGCGCAGCTCCGCCCTGGTCCCCCTCTCCCCCCGCGCGCTGGTCCGCCGCTGAGGGCGCACCCCTCGCATCTCGCCGCAGGCTGAGCGCGGGCCGATCGGCCGCCGCCTCAGATGTCCTCGCTCGCGTCCTGTTCGACCGGCCCGGGTTCGTCGCCAGCCGCTGCCTCGCAAGTCAGACAGACATAGGTCGCCTCGAAGTTGTCGACTTCGTGGGTACCAGGCGGGTAGGGAGTGCCCACGGTCCCGCCGATCGAACCCGAGAAGCCGACGGTGTGGATTCCTCCGCTTTGAGTGTTGAGGGCGACCGGGACATCGGCGAGTGTCGTCTCTTCGCCGTCCAGAAAGACCGTGGCCAGGAACTGGTTCGCGCCTTGCCGCGCCAGCTTCAAGCGAACTTCGTGGGACTCGGTGGGGTTCGTGACGTTGATCGTTCCGTGATCGCACGCCGCGAGGCAACCGCCGATCTCCCAGAGCTGAAGCGTACCGGTCGCTGGATGGAAGCTGACGACCACGGACTCTCCGTACTGCTTCGCGACGGAAAGATTCATGGAGCCGGTCGATCCTTTCAGCTTGGCCCGGACGTTGAGATCGGTCCACGTCGGAGGCTGCGGAAAGGGCAGACTCCCCGACATGCTCATGCTGCCGACATTACCGTTCGAGGTGGCGTAGCCGAGCCAACTGTTGGTCCAGATCGTCGCGGTGCCGTCGGAGACCTGGTCCTTCGATTGGACGATGCGAACGTTGTCCGCCGCCCAACGATCTCCGGGCGGTCCGATATCCACTCTCTGGTCGGGAATCCGGTCATGGAGGGAGAACGGCTCTCGGTCCAGCCCGCCGCCAACCGGCCAATGGTCATTGAACGCATCGCGCACGACCCGGATCGGCAGTGCCTTCTTGAGGTTCTCGGCCTGCTGAAGCTGCCAGGTGTCGCCTCGTGGAGTTACGTCCCACCAGTCAAGCCCCGCGATCGCTTCGTTGATGACCTCGAACATCACGTTGCCCATGCCGCCGACTTCCTCGGCGACGCGGCGGACGTAGCCGAGATGGTTCGCCTGGAGGCCTCCGTTTGTCACGAAACCGCTCGGCCCCTTGCAGTTGTCACCGCGCGCCTCTGTGGCCTCCCCTCCGAATGCGTTGGCGCAGTTGCCGCAGTTTCCGGTGTGATTCCACACAATGTAGCCGTTGTCGTTGTGCGCGGTGTTGTAAGGACTGTCGAGAAATCGACCAGGGCAGACCCCGTTTCCCGTCGGGTCGGGATAGTGCAATAGCCCATGGATGTCGTACACTGAAAGCTGCACCACGATCCCGCGGTCCGCGGCCTCCTGGACGAACCGCCGGAGACCCTTGTAGAAGTCCTTGTTCGGTTGATCGAGGTGGTAGTCGCCGCCTGCCTGCTGCCACGTTCCCGCAAAAGGAGTCGGGCCCTCGGACTGCCCTGGCGCGCAGGTCGGGCTTCCCGGCACTCTCCCGTTCCACCTCTCGACGGCCCAGACCCGGGTCAAGTTGACCCCCTTCCAGCCGAGGATGCGGAAGTAGCTCTCCGGGTCGAGTCGCTCGCCAGCTCCGAGAGCGCCCATGTAGCCATAGCCTTTGAGAATCGTCAGCGGCGCGTTCGCCGCGCCGCGCGGCTGGCTGAAATTGAGCTTCTGGGTATTGCGGGTGAGCGTGCCGTTCGGGTGGTGGTCGACGCCGCAGCTGGCACTGGCGATCGCGTTCAAAGCGTTGCGCGACCGCGATACGAAGGAAGTCCAGCCGTCGATGCAGTTGCCCTGCTCCGACCGCTGGTTGAGCCACCGATCGTAGTGCTCGAAGTGCACGCGCCCCTTCCGGCTCCCGGTGGCGGCATCCTGGCAAACGAGATCGACGTAGAAGGCGACGTCCGTACCGGCGCCGTCGTTGCCAGGCGACGATTCGACCCACGGCATGTCCGTCGACAGGATCTTCGGGCGTCCGGAGAACGTGTACTCGGCGAGCGCCTGGCACCCCCGTCCCTTCCATCGCCGAAAGACCGTCGGGGGGTTGGTGTTGTTCGTCCAGGGATTGACGTGGTACGAGAAGACGTCGACGTTAGTTCCGATGCTCGAGATTTGGGAGAACGGAGGGGTTTCGGTGCTCGCGCTTTCGTAGCCGACTCTCGGTGGATTGGCGTTCGGGTCGCTCACGGAGGCGTTGTAGCGGCAGCCGCCCGTGTCCTCGGTACACCCTTGCGTGCAGAGGGTCGATCCCACGGGACAATACCTGCAGCCGGTGTCGATCTGCGTTTCGTGCTGGTTGACCGTGATTACGCCGATGCCGGCCCTCGCCGACACGGCGAGGCCGAGCATCGCGATCACACCTGTGGCCATGGCGATCCTTCGGATCTCCCGGAACATCCTCGCCCCCCTCTCCTGGACTCCGGCGCCCATCGTGAGCGCTACGGATTACGGACAGAAACTTGCAGCATGGAGGCTAGACAAAAAAAAATCGGATCTGTCAAGATCCCCGAGTTATCCACTCGTCGATGGATAGCCGAAGACATCCCCGACGAGCCGCCGAGGAGTCTCGATGTCTCGGAAGAGCACGCTTGATGAGCGCTTGGGATGGTCGGGCTGGCGGCTCTTGCGGCGAGACCTCGTGATGTGTGCGGTGTTCTTGGCTTTCCCGAGCGGCACCCCGGCGCAACTCGTTCCCGTCGATCCCGTCGAGTTCCAGGTCAACTCCTGCACGGAGCTGGTCCAGCACGAGCCGGCACTGGCGCCAGCCCCCGACGGATCGTTCGTCGTGGTCTGGTCCAACGATTACCTGGGGAACAACAACGATCCCTGCAAGGGGATCCGCGGGCGCAGGTTCGGCCCCGGCGAATCGCCCCCGATCGATCCGGAGATTCAGATCAGCGAGGGAACCCTCGCGGGCCACAGACGGCCGCGGGTCGACGCAGACGCGGGAGGGAACTTCGTCGTGGTCTGGGACAGCCTCGACAGCTTCGGTAACGACACGGACATGATGAGCATCCAGGCCCGCCGGTATCGGGCCGACGGCACGCAGTTGGACGCGACCGAGTTCCAAGTCAACACGCTGACCGAGTGGGTCCAGAAGGGGGCGGACGTCGCGGTCGCTCCAGATGGCGACTTCGTCGTGGTTTGGGAGAGTTACGAATCGGCCGGCAACGACCTCTGGGGGACCAGCATCCAGGCCCGGCGCTTTCGGGCCGACGGCACGCCGCTCGACCTGGTCGAGTTCCAGACCAACACGATGACAGCCGGCTACCAGCTCCGCCCGCGGGTCGCGCCGCTGCCTCACGGCGGTTTCGTCGTCGCCTGGCAGACCTACGACAACGACTACGCCGGGGTGGCGGCGCGGCGCTTCGGTGCCGACGGCGAGGCGCTCGACACGGAGGAGATCGCGGTCAACGTCTGGACGACCGGCGAACAGATCTTCCCTGGCGTCGCGGCGGCGGCCGACGGCTCGTTCGTGGTCGTCTGGGAGAGCCGGGGTAGCTTCGGCGGCGACGACGACCTCACTAGCATCCAGATGCGGCGGTTCGACCGAGAGGGGCAGCCGTTGCAGCTTGTCGAGACCCAAGTGAACACGCTCACTTCGCAGTGGCAAGAGATTCCAACAGTGGCTGCAGATCCGGCGGGGAACTTCGTCGTCGGGTGGCTCCACAATTACGTGGAGGGGCCCGGCTATCCTCCCGTCGAGCGTCTCGTGGGAAAACTCCGACGCTATTCGGTCGACGGTGTGGCGGTCGATCCAGTCGAGTTCGAAACGAACGCACTCGAGAGTGGTTGGGTCGTGGACCAGCGCCTGACTCCCGAAGGCGTTTTCGGCCTCGTTTGGTCGGGAGGACCTACGACCGGAAACGACCCGTTCGGCAGTATCCAGGCGAGACGCTTCACTCGGCCGCCCATCCTCGTCGGAGGCGGCCAGGGTCCTCAGGGGGCGGGCTGTTCGCTGGTCGATGCGATCGCCGCGGCAAACACCGGCGTGCCCCAGGGCCAGTGCCCTCCCGGCAGCGGTGGAGCGGTGCTCACCTTGCCCGAAGGCGGGTTGATCTCGTTGGCGTCCGCCGTCAACGGACAGAGCGCAACTCCGGTCGTGCGGACGCCGATCACGATCCGGGGCCACGGCGCGA
>CAYYIK010000015.1:0-46678 GCA_964471955.1 uncultured Thermoanaerobaculia bacterium
GGGCGCCGGATGTCAAGGCGCCAACGCGGGGCGAAAAGCCCCGAAATGCGTCCAGGAAATTGGATCTCGTTGACCCGGCGGGGGCTAGGTCGAGGTGACAGTTCAGCGGCGGGAGGAAGAACGCCTCCCGGCCTTCGGCGCCAGGCCCGGGCGCGGAGCGCCAGGCGGCTCCAGGGCTCGCCTTTGCCGCGGAAAGTGGTATGGTCCGCCGCTCAAGAGTGAACTGCTTCACAACCGAAGCCAGAGAGCAGAGGACCCCATGCCCATCCTCCGAACCGGCAGCGCCGTCGCCCTCGTCCTTGGTCTCGCCGCCCCCAGCCTGCCGGCGCAGCCGCTGGTCCTGGTCGAGCGGGAGACCGCCGGGAGTCTCGCCGCCGTGCCGGCGCTCGCCCTCTCGGCGAATGGCGCGGCGCTCTTCGCGGTGAGTCCGAACGCCCATGCGCTCAGCGCCTTCGACGTGGACGGAGGCGGCACGCTGGCGCTGGCCGACGTCGAGGTGGACGGCGCCGGACTCGACGGACTGCGCCAGGCGCAGACGGTCGCGGTCAGCCCGGACGGCGCGCACGTCTACGTCGCGGCGCGCGGCGACGATGCGGTTGCCGTCTTCGCCCGCGACGCCGGTACCGGCGCACTCACCTGGGTCGAGAGCCAGTACAACGAGACCGGTGGCGTCGAGGGGATCTGGCAGACGGTCGGCGTCGCCGTTTCGACCGACGGCGACTGGGTCCTCGTCTCCGGCCGCAAGTCGCCGTCGCAGCCGAAGGGGGGCGTGGCGCTGTTCGCCCGCGATTCCGGCACCGGCGCGCTGACCTTCGCGCACGCGATCTTCGACGACTTCACCCCCGGGGTCAGCGGTCTCGGCAACGGCGCCACGCTCTGGCCGAGTCCGGACGGGGCGCACGTCTACGCCGCTTCGCCGACCGGCAACGCGGTGGCGATCCTCGCCATCGACGACCTGAACGGCGAGCTCGACTTCCTCGGCAGCGTCGTCGACGGCGCCGGCGGTGTCGACGGGCTCGGCGGCGCCAGCGGCGTCGCCTTCGACGCGAGCGGCGGTTCGGTCTACGTCACCGGCTCGACCGACGGGGCGCTCGCGGTGTTCGAGCGCCACCCGGCCAGCGGGCAGCTCGACTTCCTCGAAGTGCACGTCGACGGGATCGCCGGGGTCGACGGGCTCGCCGGGGCGGCCGGCGTCGCGGTCACGCCCGCCGGCGAGCGGGTTTTCGCGGCCGGACCGACGGACAATGCGGTGGCGATCTTCGTGCGGAGCGGCGACGGCCGGTTGACGCCGATCGCGGTCGCCCGCGACGGCGTCGACGGGCTCGACGGCCTGGGTGGTGCGCGCTCGCCGCGCGTCTCGAACGACGGCGTGCACCTTTACGTCGCGGCGTCGGGGGAGGCGGCCATCGGCGTCTTCGAGATCGGCGATGCCTTCGACTTCGGCGACGCGCCCGACCCGGCCTTCCCGACGCTGCTCGCTTCGAACGGTGCTCGCCACGTCATCTCCGGCGGCCTGCGGCTCGGCGCCGCGATCGACGCCGAGGCCGACGGCCGGCCCGACCCGGCGGCGGCGGGCGACGACGGGGAGTCGATCGACGACGAGGACGGCGTCGTCTTCACCGGCGCGCTGGTGCCCGGGCAGCCGGCCACCGCGGCGGTCTCGAGCGGCGCGCCGGGGCTGCTCGACGCCTGGATCGACTTCGATGGCGACGGAGCGTGGAGCGGCACGGGCGAGCGCATCGCCAGCGCTCTGCCGCTGGTCGCCGGCGCGAACGTCGTCGCGTTCACCGTGCCGCCGACGGCGCTGCCCAGCAGCAACGTCTTCGCCCGCTTCCGTCTCAGCTCGGCCGGAGTGGCGGGACCGGAGGGGCTGGCGGCGGATGGCGAGGTCGAGGACTACCTCGTCCCGATCGGCCAGGGGGCCGACCTCGGGGTCGCGGTGACGCCCTCGGCGCCGTCGGACTGGGCTCTGCCCTACGGCTTCGTCGTCACGGTGAGCAACGCCGGGCCGAACGACGTGGTCGACGCGGCGGTGGACGTGTTCTTCAGCGCCAACGGCGGCGGCGTGACCTGGACCTGCACGGCGACCGACGGCGACTGCGCGGGCGCGGGCGTCGGCGACATCGACGACCTGG
Source organism: uncultured Thermoanaerobaculia bacterium (assembly GCA_964471955.1). GTDB lineage: Bacteria > Acidobacteriota > Thermoanaerobaculia > Multivoradales > JAGPDF01 > JACTMI01. Next base: position 2,136 of record CAYYIK010000015.1, read on the forward strand.
TCGACCTGCTGCCCGGCGGCACGGCGGTCTACACGGTCGCCGGAGTCATCCCCGACGAGGCGCCGGGGCCGTACGTCACCGCGGACGCGACGGTCGCCGCGCCGGCGGGGGTGACCGATCCGGTCGCCGCCAACGACAGCGCGAGCGCCGGCGTGCTCATCGTGTCGATCTTCCTCGACGGCTTCGAGACCGGCGACACGGTGCGCTGGTCCGCCGCCGTTCCGTGAGACCGGCGGGCTCCCGGGGCGTCGCCGTAGAATGCGCCCCATGAGCCCGGTTTCGACGCAGTCCCGGACGGTTCGCGCGGCGCGCGGAGCGGCGCTGTCGTGCCGCGGGTGGCAGCAGGAGGCCGCCCTGCGGATGCTGATGAACAACCTCGATCCCGAGGTCGCCGAGCGGCCGGAGGAGCTCGTCGTCTACGGGGGATCGGGCAAGGCGGCGCGCGACTGGGAGTGCTTCGACGCCCTGGTCGCGACGCTGCGCCGGCTGGGCCCCGACGAGACGATGCTCGTTCAGTCGGGCAAGCCGGTGGCCGTCTTCCGCACCCACGCCGACGCGCCCCGGGTGCTGATCGCCAACTCCAATCTCGTCCCGCGCTGGGCGACCATCGACGAGTTCCGCCGCCTCGAAGGGCTCGGCCTGACCATGTACGGCCAGATGACGGCCGGGTCGTGGATCTACATCGGCAGCCAGGGGATCCTGCAGGGGACCTTCGAGACCCTCGCCGAGTGCGCGCGCGAGAAGTTCGGCGGCACGCTGGCCGGGCGGCTCACCGTCACCGCCGGCCTGGGTGGCATGGGGGGCGCCCAGCCGCTGGCGGTGACGATGAACGAAGGGGTCTGCCTGATCGCCGAGGTCGACCGCAGCCGCATCGACAAGCGGCTGGAGACCCGCTACCTCGACCGGCTGGCGGAGTCGCTCGATGCCGGCATCGACGCGGCGCTGGCGGCGGCCGCCCGCCGCGAGGCGGTGTCGATCGCGGTGGAGGCGAACGCCGTCGACCTGCTCGAGCGACTCCTGGCGCGCGGCATCACGCCCGACGTGGTGACCGACCAGACTTCGGCGCACGACAATCTGCACGGCTACGTGCCGCACGGCATGCCGTTCACGGCGGCGCTCGCCTTGCGCCGGGACGACCCGCGGACGTATGTCGCGCGGGCGATGGAATCGATGGCGGCGCACGTGCGCGCGCTGCTGGCCCTGCAGCGTGCCGGAGCGGTGGCCTTCGACTATGGCAACAACCTGCGCGGCCAGGCGCAGACGGCCGGCGTCGCCGACGCCTTCGAGATCGGCGGCTTCGTGCCGATGTTCATCCGGCCGCTCTTCTGCGAGGGGAAGGGACCGTTCCGCTGGGCGGTGCTCTCGGGTGACCCGGCCGATCTCGCCGCCACCGACGCGGCGATCCTCGAGGCGTTTCCCGACGACGCCAAGCTGCGCCGCTGGATCACCCTGGCGCGTGAACGGGTCGCCTTCCAGGGCCTGCCGGCGCGCATCTGCTGGCTGGGTTACGGCGAGCGGGCGCGCGCCGGAGCGGTGTTCAACGACCTGGTCGCCACGGGCAGGGTCTCGGCCCCGATCGTCATCGGCCGCGATCACCTCGACTGTGGCTCGGTGGCCTCTCCGTATCGCGAGACCGAGGGGATGCGCGACGGCTCGGACGCGATCGCCGACTGGCCGCTGCTCAACGCCCTGCTCAACGCGGTCAACGGCGCGACCTGGGTCTCGCTGCACCACGGCGGCGGCGTCGGCATCGGCAACTCGATCCACGCCGGGATGGTGATCGTGGCCGACGGCACGCCCGAGGCGGCGGCACGGCTCGCGCGGGTGCTCACCGGGGATCCGGGGATGGGGGTGGTCCGGCACGCCGACGCCGGCTATCCCGAGGCGATCCGTTGCGCCCGCGAGCGGGGCGTCGACCTGCCGATGCACCCCGGCGCTCGCGACGCCTGAGGGACGCGACGCTCCGGCAAGGGATTCGCATCCGGGGGCTCCGGCGCCCCGCTCCCTCTCCGACATGAAGCCGCGATCCCACTCTCCGACGGCCGATCTGGCGGCCCTCGCCCTGCTGGCGCTCGGCGCGCTGCTGCCGCCGCTGGTCGGGGCGCCGGTGGCGGCGCTGGCGCTGCTGGTCTGGGCCCGCCGTCCGGCGGGCCCCCGCGAGAAGCGTATCGGTCTCGTGCTCTTTGCCGCCGGCGTGGCCCTGTTGGGCGTCGCCGCGCTCGTCGAGGGGAGGGGAGCGCCGCGACCGCCCGGCGAAGAGGTCCTCGTGCGCGGTCACCGTGCCTGGCTGGCGCAACTCGATCGGGAGGCCGCCAGCGTCGCCGCGCGACTGGACGGCGACACCGTCCCGGCGGATGGCGAAGCCCTCCAGCGCCGCCTCGCCGCGCTCGGGGCGGCAACGCCCGGCAGGACGCTGCTGCTGCTCGACGCCGACGATCAGCCGGTCGCCTGGAGCGGCGAAGGATTTCTGCACGACGTGGCGCCGGCCCGGCTGCCGGTCGCCGGCCGGACCTTCCGCCAGAGCGCGACCTCGGCGACTCTGCTCAGCGTCGCTCCGCTGAAGAGGCCCGCGGGATGGCGCCTGATCGCCGGCGAGAGCCTGGCGCGCGACGGCGCGCCGCCGGTCGAACCACGGGCTCTGCGCGAGCGGTTGCGCGGCGGATGGCACGTCGCGGCGTCGGCCTCCGGCCCGGAGCTGGTCGTCGCGCCGGGGCCCGGAGTCGGAGCGGTCGGCGGTCCGGCGTGGAGGCAGCTCGCCGCGGCGACGATCGCGCTCGGGCTGCTCTGGATCGCCGCGTTGCGTGCCGCGGGCCGGGCGCTGCTCGCCGGCACGGTGGTGCCGCGGCGGCAGCCGGTGATCGGCGTGCTGCTGCCGGCCGCGCTGGCCATCGGGCTCGCGCTGCGTGCCGCGGGGGCCGGTGACCCGGCGCTCGCTCTGCTGGGCGGCGCTCTGCTCGCCACGCCGCTCGGAGTCGAAGCGGGTCGGCGGATGCGCCGGCGCCGGTGGGCGCCCCTGGCGGCCGCCGCGTCGCCGGTGCTGCTCGCCTTCGCCGCCCGACTCGGCGCCGATCCCCTGGCGCCCCTGGGTGCCGCCGCCTGGTTCGATGGGGACGCCCTGGCGCTGCGCCTGGCCCTGGTCCTGGCGGTCTTCGCGCCGCTCGCGGCCGCCGCCGGCGGGGGAGCGGGGCGATCGGGCGAGCGGTGGGGGTGGCTGGCGGCGGCGCTGGCGCTCGCCGGGGCGGCGCTGGCCGGCTGGCCCGTCGCCGCCTGCGTGGCGCTCGCCGCAGGGGGCGCCGCCGCCGCGCGCGGACTCGCCGGAGTCCGGCTCGGCCTCTCGTTGACCTCGGCCGCCGCGCTGCTGATCGCGGCACTGCTCGGCGGCGCGGCCTGGACGCTGGGCGAGCAGCTCGCGGTCGAGCGGGATCTGCCGCGCGAGGCGGCGGCCCTGCTGCCTCCGGACGCCGGCGCGCGCGCCGCGCTGGGGCGCGGCATCGAGGACGGGCTCGCCGGTCTCGAGCTGGCGCGCTGGCTGCCTCCCGGCGCGCCGATGGACGAGCGCGACGACCTGGCGTTCGCCCTCTGGCGGGCCTCGCCCCTGGCGCGCCTCGATCTGCTGTCGGCACTCGTGGTCGACTTCGAAGACGGGGAGACGTCGACCTTCTCGTTCGGGTTGCCGCTCGACGGCGAGGGCAACCTGGTCGAGACACCGGAGCGCTGGGTCGACCTCGCAACGGCCAGTTGGCCGCGGCTGACGCAGAGTGGATCGTTGCCGCCGCGGCAGTCAGCCGGTGCCGTGCGCGGTCTGCGCTGGTGGGCGGTGCCGCGCCTCGGCTTCGGCGCCGGGCGCAGCTGGAGCCCGGATCTGGCCGCCGGTCTGCTGCGCGGCGTGGCGCGGGGAGCCCGGCCGTTCGGTCTGGCTCCGCAGGTGCGCTACCTGCTGCGCAGCTCCGAGGGTCGTCTGGTCAGCTCCTCCTGGGAGGAGGGGACGCCGACGCCGGCCGCGCTCGATGCGGCGCCCGGACGCCGCGCGACGACCACTCCCGACGGCATGGCGAAAGCGGCGGTGCGCCAGGGCGAAGGCACCACGGCGGCGGTCTTCCTGCCGCGTCTCGGTACCGGGGCGGCGCTCGAGCGGTCCGGCTCGCTGTCGGCCGGCGGGCTGCTGACCCTGCTGCTGCTCCTGCCGCTCGGCTGGATCCTGGCGTTGCCGCGCAGCGCCGTACGCGACCTGCTGCGACGCGCGACGCGTTCGTACTCGAAACGGCTGCTGCTCGCGTTCGCCACCCTCCTGCTGGTGCCGGTGGGGGTCTTCTACTTCTTCCTCGCGCAGGCCCTCGAGCGCCGGGTGGTGAGCGAGCAGGAGGCGGCGGCGCGTTCCGCGCTGCGTTCGGCCCAGCGGGTGCTCGGCGAATACGTCCTGACGCTGCAGCCCGGCTTCGGCGTCGGCACGGCGATCGACGACGCCCTGCTCGAATGGTTGTCGCGCGTGGTGCGACACGAGATTCACCTCTACTGGGGGAGCGAGGTCTACGCCTCCTCCAAGCGCGATCTGTTCGCCGCCGGACTGCTGCCGCGCCGCCTGCCGGGAGAGGTGCGCGAGCGCCTGGGCGGGTCGGGGGACAGGCTGGCGCGCCGGATCAGCCGGATCGGCGACGCGACCTACCTCGAGCTCTACGCGCCGCTCGAGGTGCCCGGCGAGGAGAGCGGCGGTGACGCGGAGGCGGCGCGGCTGGTGCTGTCGATGCCGCTGCTGGCGCAGCAGGAGGACGCGCTGGCCGAGGTGGAGCGGCTGCGGCGGCAGGCACTGCTCGCGTCCCTGGCGCTGCTGGTGGCGCTGGCGGCGACCGGCACGCGGGCGGCGCGCCGATTCTCCCGTCCGATCGAGGAGCTGGTGGCCGGCACGCGCCGGATCGCCGCCGGCGCCACCGAGCTCGGCGTGCGCCCCGGAGACGCCGAGCTCGAGGCGCTCAGCGCGGCGATCGATCGCATGGCACAGGGGATCGCGGCCGGACGTGATCGCCTGCTGGCGGAGAAGCGGCTGGTCGAGCGGATCGTCGACGCGGTGACCGGGGCGGTGGTGGCGCTCGACGTCGCCGGCCGGGTCCTGATCATCAACCGCTCGGGGCGCGAGCTGCTCTCCGCCGAGCCGGGGGATCGTCTCGCCGACCGGCTCGGCGACCGCGCCGATCTGGCACCGGTGGCGGCGCTGGCGGCGGAACCCTCGGGACCGGCCGCCCGCGCGGCCCTGCGGCTGGGCGCGGAGAGCGGCGACGAGCGGGAGTGGACACTCGTTCGGGTCCCCCTGACCGACGCCGGCGAGGCCGCGGCGCTGCTGGTCGTCGAGGACGTCACCGAAGTCGTGCGCGTGCGGCGACTCGAGGCCTGGGCGGAGATGGCGCGCATCATCGCGCACGAGATCAAGAATCCGCTGACGCCGATCCGTCTCTCGGCCGAGCACCTCCGCGAGGCGTGGCAGCGCGATCGCGAGCACTTCGCCGCGGTCTTCGAGCGCTGCACGCGCAACATCCTGGCGCAGGTCGAAGAGCTGCGGGAGATCGCGTCGGAATTCTCGGCGTACAGTCAGATCCCGCGCATCGAGCGGCAGGAGGGGGATCTGGTGGCGGCGGTCAGGGGCGTGGCGGAGGCCTATCGCGCCTCGCCCCCGGTCGGCGTCGCGGTGAACCTCGCCGTGCCGCCGGACGGGATGACCGCGAGCTTCGATCCGCGCCTGCTGCCGAGAGCGGTGCGAAATCTGATCGAGAACGCGGTGCGGGCGGTCGCGGGCGGCGGCGTGGTCGAGGTCGAGCTCGGGCGCCGCGGGGAGGTGGCGGTGCTGGCCGTCCGGGACGATGGACCGGGCGTGCCGCCCGAGCAGCTCGGACGCATCCTCGAACCCTATTTCTCGACCCACGCGACCGGCACCGGCCTGGGCCTGCCGATCGCGGCGCGGATCGCCGAGGAGCACGGCGGCGGACTCGAGGTCCGCAATCGTCCTGGCGGCGGCTTCGAGGTCGTCGTTACAATCCCCCTCCGATGACCTCCTCAAGAACCGGTCGCGACCTGGTCGCTCTCGCCCTGTCCGTCGTCACGCTGGTCGCCGTCGGAGCCTGCGGCGGCGGGAGCCGGGAGGCGCGGGCCCCCGGCGCCGCGGTCTGGCTCTCCGGCCGGGCGGCGCCGATGGACCTGCCGGTGCTCGACCGTCTGCGCACGGGTGGTGTCGCGGACTTCTTCGTCGAAGCGGCCGGTGTGGAGTGGAGCGGCGGGGGAGCGCGGCTCGAGCTCCACGATCTGCCCCGCCTGCCACGCCGCGAACGGGTGACCCTCGTGGTGGCGGGCGAGCGCCCGCCGGCCGGGCTCGACGCGACGGCCGCGGCGCGACAGCTGGCGAGCGCGATCGAGGGTCTGCGCCTCGCCGCCGAAGGGGCCGGCCTGCTGCCGACCGGAGTCCACTTCGACGGCGCGGCGGACGGCGGCCTCGCCGAGACCACCTCCCTGATGGCGAAGTTGCGCGGCGAGCTGGACGGTCGTCTCCATCTTTCGGTCGGCATCGGGCGTGGCGATCTCGACGACCCCGACCTGCCGAAGCTCGCCGGGGAGGTCGACTTCCTGGTCGCCTTCCTCTACGGGCAGCGGCCCGGCGAACCCGAAGATGCGCGCAACTGGGACCTTCAGGAGGTCGAGAAGGGCGTCAACCGGCTGGAGCAGCTCGCCCGCCCCTACTACCTGGTCGCCGCCTCCGCCGGCAGCGCCAGCCTGCGCGATCGGCGCGACGCGCCGCGCGGGATTTCGACCGCGCTCGAGCTCGGCTCGCTGGTGCGCGACGGCCGGCTGGAGCTCAAGCGGGGTTTCTCGCTCGAAGGGATCGACCGTCAGGTCTACGAGTTTCGCGCCAAGGCACCGGTCTCCGTCGGGGACTGGCAGCTCGCGCCCGGTGAATCGGTGCGCGTGGTGCGCGCGGCGACCTCCAACCTGGAGGAGTTCCTGCGGCGCTGCGGCGCCTGGGGGACAGAGCGGATGCTCGGCCCGCTCTTCTACCGGCTCCCCGAACCGGGGGAGCGGCTGGTCCTGTCGGCCTCCAACCTCGCCGCCGCGCTCGACCCCGAACCGTCGCGGCCGCGCATCGAACTCGCCGTGGAGCCGCTCGAGTCCGGACCCGGATCCCGAACGGTGCGCCTGCGCCTCGTGTCGCACAACGACGAGAGCACCGACCTCGCCTTCTTCGAGGCGAACTTCGTGGAGGTCTCGGTGACCGGCGCCCGGATCGCCGACGCCGAGCCCGGGGATTTCGCCCGCTTCGAGCTGTCGCGCGACGGCGAGCGATCGACGATGCAGGCGCTGCGGCAGGCCGACACGGTGCGCCTCTGGGTGCCCTGGGTGGACGGCCGGCAGGAGCTGGTTTCAGGTCCGATCGAGATCGTACCGAGCGGACGGGACGAGCCGGGGATCTTCAGCTCCGGCCGGTTCGCCCTGACCGATGGGACGATTCTCACCCTTGAGCGTCGGGCCTGGAGTGACGAGGAGGCGGGATGAACGTCCCGGGAACGGCGAGACTGCGGGGGGCGATCGTCGCCGGCGGCGCCGCGCTGCTGCTCGGTGCGGCATGCGCCAGCGCACCGCAGCGCGGCGGGTCGGCCCCGGAGGTGGAGGTCCCGGCGGCGTCCGAGTTCGAGCGCCGGCTGGCGGGGACCGAGGCAGTGCCCGGCCTGCTCGAGCTGCGCCGCGACCGGCAGGGAGGGCGACTGCTGGCCGTCCTGCCGCCGCCCGCGGGGCCGCGCGGTTCGATCGGTGTCTATCTTCACGTCGCCGGAATCCGCACCGGGCTGGGATCGAATCCGGTCGGCCTCGATCGCGGGCAGCTGGGGGAGACGCGGCGGGTCGAGCTGCGGCAGGTCGGCGCGCGGGTTCTCGTCGAAGCCCTCAACACCCGCTTCCGCGCTCTCTCCGAGGACGCCGCGGAGGTGGACGCGGTGCGCGAGTCGTTCGCCACCTCGGTCCTCTGGGCGACCGACATCCTCGCCCGCGACGCGGACGGCCGCCTGCTCGTCGACCTCAGCGGTTTCGCGTTGCGCGACGCCCACGGCGTCGCCTCCCGGCTCGCCGCCGCCGGACAGGGGAGCTGGAGTCTCGACACGGCGCGCAGCGCGGTGGATCTCGACGCCTGTCTCGCCTTCCCGGAGAACGTCGAGCTCGAAGCGGTGCTCACCTTCGGCGGCACGCAGCCGGGCGCCGAGGTCCGCGGCGTGGCGCCGGAGTCCGGCTCCGTCACGCTCGTGCTCCACCAGTCGCTGCTCGCGCTGCCGCCCGGGGGCTACCGGCCCCGCGAGTGGGATCCCCGCATGGCCTCGTACGCCGTCGCGTTCCACGACTATGCGGCGCCGCTCGACCGGTCGATCGAGCGACGCTGGATCGTTCGTCACCGGCTCGAGAAGGTCGACCCGGACCAGGCCGTGTCGCCGGTGCGCCGGCCGATCGTCTATTACGTCGATCGTTCGGCGCCGGAACCGATCCGCACCGCCCTGGTCGAGGGGGCCTCCTGGTGGACGGCGGCCTTCGAGAAGGCCGGGTTCCGCGACGCCTTCCGGGTCGAGCTGCTCCCCGAGGGCGCCGACCCGCTCGACGCGCGCTACCACGTGATCCAGTGGGTCCACCGGGCGACGCGCGGCTGGTCCTACGGCGGTGCGGTGATCGACCCGTGGACCGGCGAGATCGTCAAGGGGCACGTCTCCCTCGGTTCGCAGCGGATCCGCCAGGACCGGCTGCTCTTCGAGGGACTCGCCGGCGTCGCCGGAACGGGGCGCGGCGGGGCGGACGATCCGATCGAGCTGTCGCTCGCACGCCTGCGCCAGCTGGCGGCGCACGAGGTCGGGCACACGCTCGGTTTCCAGCACAACTTCGCGGCCTCGACCCAGGGACGGTCGTCGGTGATGGACTATCCGGCGCCGCTGGTGGGCCTCGACGCGGAGGGACGACTCGACTTCTCGCGCGCCTACGCGAGCGGTGTCGGCGCCTGGGACGAGGCCTCCGTGCGCTGGGCTTACATGCAGTTCCCCGAGGGGGCCGACGAGGCCGCGGGATTGAAGCGCATCGTCGACGAGACCCTGGCGGCCGGTCTCTTCCTGCTCTCCGATGACGACGCCCGCGGGCCGGCGAGCGGCCATCCGCGCGCCAGCCTCTGGGACAACGGCGCCGACCCGCTCTCCGCGTTCGAGCGGACGCTGCGCGTGCGGCGTCTCGCCCTCTCCCGACTGGGTACGCGCAACCTCCCCGCCGGAGCTCCGATGGCGACGCTCGAGGAGGTCCTGGCGATCGTCTACCTGCACCACCGATTCCAGCTCGCCGCGACGGTCAAGCTGCTCGGTGGCGTCGACTACCGGCACGCACTGCGCGGTGACGGCCAGCCACCGGCCCGGCCGGTCGACTCCGAGCGGCAGCGCCGCGCCCTCGAGCTGCTGCTCGGCACCCTGGCCCCCGGGGAGCTGGATCTGCCCGACCCCCTCCTCGCGCTGCTGGCGCCGCGCGCGCCGGGGATGGAGACCAGCCGCGAGCAGTTCCGCGGACGGACCGGGGGCGCCGCGTTCGACCTTTCGAGTGCCGCAGCGACGGCCGCCGACCTGACGCTGCACGGCCTGCTCGAGCCCGCTCGCGCCGCGCGGATGATCGAACAGCATCGCCGCGACCCCGAGCTGCCCGACTTCGGCGAGCTCCTCGCGGCGACGATCGACCGGGTCTTCGGCGACGTGGCGCTGCTGCCGGCGCGCGAGGCGGAGATCGCCCGCGTCGTGCAGCGCCTGCTGGTCGAACGGCTGCTCGATCTCTCGGCCGACGTCGAGGCGGCGCCCGGAGTGCGGGTGCGGATCGACGGCGCCCTCTCGGAGCTGCTGGCGCGGCTCGATGCCTGGACGGCGCTCGACGCCACGGAGCAGGCGCACGTCGGTGGCCTGGCGGCGGAGATCGGGCGCCATCTGGCCCGCCCGGCGCCGGCCCGCGTCCCGTCACCCGGCGCGCCGGAACCGCCGCCGGGGGAACCGATCGGCGGTGCGCCGGCCGAGGAGGCGGTGGGATGCGACTTCGGCGGCGGCTGAGCGGGCGCCCCCTGGCCCTCGCCGGGGTGCTGCTCCTTCCCGCGTGCGGCGCCGGGGCACCGGTCGCCCGCGCCGCCGAGGAGCCGCCGGTGCTCCGGCCGCGCATCGTCGCCGTGCGGCCGCACGACGTCGCAACCTTCACCCAGGGGCTCGTCTGGGCGGCGGGACGACTCTGGGAGAGTTCGGGGCAGTACGGCGTCTCGCGCCTGCTCGAAGTCGAGCCGGACAGCGGACGGATCGCGCGCTCCGTGGAGCTGCCCCGGGAGGAGTTCGCCGAAGGTCTGGCGCTCGCCGGCGATCGCCTCTTTCAGCTGACCTGGCGGGAGGGACGGGTGCGGGTGTGGAGCTTCCCGGAGCTCGCACCGCTCGCCACCTACTCGTTCTCCGGCGAGGGTTGGGGCCTGACCTGGGACGGGCAGCGGCTGATCCAGAGCGACGGCGGTGCCGAGCTGATCTTCCGCTCGCCGGAGGATCTCTCCGAGCTGGGCCGGCTCGCGGTGCGCCGGGCCGGACGTCCCGTGCCCTACCTCAACGAGCTCGAATGGGCCGACGGCGCGATCTACGCCAACGTCTGGATGAGCGACGAGATCCTGCGCATCGATCCGGCGACCGGCGAGGTGACGGCGGTCTGGGACGCCGGGGGCCTGCTGTCACCGGCCGAGCGACTCCGGACGGATGTGCTCAACGGCATCGCCTGGGAGCCGGAGCGGCGGATCTTCCACCTGACCGGCAAGTACTGGCCCTGGCGGTTCGAGGTCGAGCTGCCCGGGCCCGCCGAGCGCGCGCCCTGAGCGGCGCGGGCGCCTGGCATCGCGAAGTCCGGACCGGTACACTTGCCGGTCCCGGCGAGAGGAGTGCCTCGAGATGACGCAGGCTCAGTGGTACGTGGCAACAGGCGGTCGGCAGGAAGGCCCGCTGACCGAGGAGGAGATTCTGGCCCGGCTCCAGGCCGGGACGCTCGACCGCAACGCCCACGTCTACGGACCGGGCATGGCCGCCTGGGCGGCGATCGGCAGCGTGCCGAGATTCGCCTCCGGTGTCGCCACCGCGGCGCCGCCGCCCCCGCCGCCACCGACCGGCGGGGCGCACGAGATCGACTTCGAGGTGCGCGGCCAGGAGATGCAGTACGTCGAGATCACTCTCGATCCGGGGGAGGCCTGCATCGCCGAGGCCGGCGCCTTCTTCTACATGGATCCCGGGATCCAGATGGAGACGATCTTCGGCGACGGCTCGGCGGCGAGCGGCGGTGGTGGTCTGATGGGCAAGCTCCTGTCGGCCGGCAAGCGGGTGCTGACGGGCGAGTCGCTGTTCATGACCGTCTTCTCGAACGGCGCCCGCGGGCGCCAGAAGGTCGCCTTCGCCGCGCCCTATCCGGGCAGCATCGTGCCGCTCGATCTGCGCCAGCTCGGTGGCACCATGCTCTGCCAGAAGGACGCCTTCCTCTGCGCCGCGCGCGGCATCGCCGTGGGAATCGCCTTCCAGAAGCGGCTCGGCGCCGGCCTGTTCGGCGGCGAGGGGTTCATCCTGCAGAAGCTCGAAGGCGACGGCCTGGCGTTCGTGCACGCCTGCGGGATGATCGTCGAACGCGAGCTGGCTCCCGGCGAGACGCTGCGCGTCGATACGGGCTGCCTCGTCGCCTTCGAGCCGAAGGTGCAGTACGACATCGAGATGGTCAAGGGGGTCAAGACCTTCCTGTTCGGCGGCGAGGGGCTCTTCTTCGCCACCGTTACCGGCCCGGGTCGGGTCTGGCTGCAGACGCTGCCGTTCGCCCGCCTCGCTTCGCGGGTCGTCCAGGCGTCGGGCGTCACGCGCGGCCGCCGCGAGGAGGGGTCGATCCTCGGCCCGCTCGGCAATCTGCTCGACGGCGACGGCTGAGCCGTGAGGGGGGGCTCCCGGTCTCGCGCCGCCGCGGCTCTGCTCGCGGTGGCCGCCATGGCGGCACCGGTCGGCGGCGCCGACATGCCGTCCCCCGAACGCGTGGCGGCCGCGCTCGCCGTGGTCTACCCCGCGCTGGTCAACCTGACCGTGGTCAATGAGCACTTCGCCGACGGGCGCGCACTGCGCGGTCCGGGGGCCGGCAGCGGCGTCATCGTCTCGGCCGACGGGCACGTTCTGACCAACTACCACGTGGCCGGCGACGCCACCCGCATCACCGCGACGATGACTTCGGGGGAGATCCTCGAAGCCGACGTGGTGGCGCACGACCCGTCGACCGACCTGTCGGTGCTCCGGTTGCGTCTCGAGGAGCGCGCGGCGGGGGCGCCGCCGCTGCGGCCGGCGCGCTTTTCCGAGCTACCGCTGGAGGTCGGCGACCCGGTGCTGGCGATGGGCAATCCCCTCACCCTGTCGTCTTCGGTCACCCTCGGCATCGTCTCCAACTCCGAGCGGGTCTTCACCGATTTTCTGGGCAACCGGCTGGAGGACCTCGACCTCGGCAGCGGCGGCCCGACCGGCCTGTTCACCCGCTGGATCCAGCACGACGCGCTGATCCTGCCGGGAAACTCCGGCGGGCCGCTGGTCGACCTGGACGGCGGCATCGTCGGCATCAACGAGCTGGGTGGCGGCGGGATCGGATTCGCGATTCCGGCTTCGATCGCCCGCGAGGTGCTCGCGCAGGCTCTCGAGCTCGGCCGCATCCGCCGCGCGTGGCTCGGCCTGTCCGTCGGCCCGGTGAGCAAGCTCGGCCGGAACGACGGAGCGCTGGTCAACTCGGTCGTGCCCGCATCGCCGGCCGCCCTGGCGGGCCTCGAGCCGGGGGACATCCTGCTGGCCGTGGACGGCGACCCCGTGGCGGTGCGATTCTTCCCCGAGGTTCCGGCGCTCTATCTCGCCCTCTCGCACCTCGAGATCGGCGCGGCCGTCGAGTTCGCCGTCGAGCGCGCCGGCCAACGCCTCGTTCTGCGCGCGGTGCCGGGCGAGATGGAGGAGGCGGTCGGCCGGCGTGGTGAGCTGCGCCGGCTCGGCATCACCGCCCAGGAGGTGACCGGCCCGATGGCGCTCGGCCTCCAGATCCCGCCGCGTTCGGGTCTGCTGGTGACCAGCCTGCGGGCCGGCTTCCCGGCCGTCGGCGCGCGGCCACCGGTGGAACACGGCGACCTGATCACGGCGGTCGGAGAACGTCCCGTCACCACGCTCGAGGAGCTGCGCGCCGCCCTCGAGGCGGCCACGGGAGACGAGCTGCTGCTTGCGCTCCGGCGCGACGAGGCCCGCCTGCTTTCGGTCGTTCGCCTGCGCGAGCCGAGTTCGGCGCGCTGGGGAGGGGAGCTGCCGAAGGCGTGGCTGGGGGTGCGGACGCAGGTCGTCACGCCGGAACTGGCGCGGGCGATGGGGCAGCCGGAGCTGCGCGGCTTCCGGGTCACCGAGGTCTACCCGTGGACGGCCGCCGCGCGCGGCGGCCTGCGGGTCGGCGACGTCATCCTCGCGGTGGCCGGCGAGCCGGTCGAAGCCGCGCGCGCCCAGGACGTCGAGAACCTGCGCGTGGCGATCGAGAGCCGGCCGATCGGCGAACAGGTGGCGGTCGAGGTCGCCCGTTCCGGATCGACCCTGAGCCTCGACATCGAGCTCGAGGCGAGTCCGCGCACCGCCGACGAAGCGCGCACGGCACGCCAGGCCGAGCTCGAGTTCGGCGTGCGCGATCTCACCTTCCTCGACCGCATCGACCGCCACCTCGATCGTGAGCAGGGGGGCGTCATCGTCACCGAGGTCACCGCCGGCGGCTGGGCCCAGATGGGGGGCCTCGAGAGCGGCGATCTGATCCTCGCCATCGACGACGTCCGCCTCGCCGACGTCGCCACCTTCGAGCAGACGATGCGCCAGGTGGTCGAAACGCGGCCGGAGATCGTCCCCGTGTTCGTGCGCCGGGGCTGGCGGACGACCTACGTCTTCCTCGAACCGGAGTGGGCCGGGCTCGAACCGGCCGCTGGAGCCAGGCCATGAGAGTCCCCGCCGTCGCCCTCGCCCTCTGTCTGATGCCGGAGCTGGCCGGCGCCGCGCCGGCCGCGGACTGGCCGGCGCTCGTCGAGCGCGTCGCGCCGGCGATCGTCAACGTCAAGCTGTCGCTCAAGACCGAGTCGTCGTTCGGCGGCGAGCCGGAGGAGTCGACGCACGAGGTGCTGGGCGCCGTGGTCGACCCGGGCGGACTGATCCTGGTCTGGAACTCGCATTTCTCGCCCAACCGGTTCCTCGAGATCTTCGGGCAGGGCCGGGGGCACGAGATGCAGTTCAAGGTGACGCCGACCGACATCCGCGTCTCCTTCAACGGCGATCCGACCGAGCACGCGGCCTTCCTCGCCGCGGCCGATTCCGATCTCGATCTCGCCTTCATCCAGCTGCAGCAGGCGCCCGACGCGCCGCTCGCGGCGATCGACTTCAGCCGGGCCGCCACGCCGCGGCTCGGGGACGAGCTGGCCGCGGTGTCGCGTCTGACCGCGGTCTTCGATCGCGTGCCGTACTTCGACGTCGTGCGGATTACCGGCCAGGTGCGCAAGCCGCGCACCGCCTGGATTGTCGGCGCCGGCAACGCGACGCAGACGGGTCTGCCCTATTTCGCCGCTGACGGACGGCCGGCCGGCGTGCTGGTCACGGTGATGTCGCGCACCCGCACCGACACCAGCCTCGACGGCGGCAACCGGATGGCGGAACTGCTCGGCGTGGGGCGGGGGACCGTGGAGGTCGGACCGCTCGGGCTCTTCCTGCTGCCGGCCGATCAGGTGCGTCCGGTGATCGAGCAGGCCCGGCTGCGGGCGGCCGAGCTGGTCGCCGAGCGCGCCGCCGCCGGGGACGTCGCGGGGTCTCGCTGAGGAGCGATCCGGCGCCGGTCAGCCGACCGGGGCGGTCTCGATGCGCAGCATCTTCGCCCAGGCGGCGCGCAGTCCGGCCGGCAGGTCGAGCTGCGCGAAGAGCTCGCGCACGTCGTCGCGGCTGACGTACGACCAGATGTCGTCCCACTCGGCGTACCTCAGAAGGTGGGAGATCGCCCAGGCCCGGCGCTCCGCGGTCCCCTGGGCGAGGAGCTGGCGCAACTGGGCGGCGGTGACCGGCGCGTCGGGGAAGAAGTAGAGCGCTTCGCCGCGTTCGAGATCGGAGCGGTCGGTTCCCGAGGCCTGCATGACGAGTTCAGTATAGCGACTCGCCGCGCCGGCGCAAGCGCTTGACCCGCGTCGGAGCCTCGGCTAGATTGCTCCGCGAGGCGGGCATAACTCAGTTGGTAGAGTGTCAGCTTCCCAAGCTGAATGTCGCGGGTTCGAATCCCGTTGCCCGCTCCAGTTCGCGATCTCACGGCGGCCCCCGGGCCGCCGTTTTCTATGGTGCCGGGTTCGCCGGCGGCAGCGCGGGCCACGCCTCTCCGGTGGCCGCGGTCCAGAGCGTGCGCAGGTCGTCGGGCACCGGCGCTTCGAGCGCGAGGGGCGCGGCGCTGATGGGGTGCGTCAGGGCCAGCCGCCAGGCGTGCAGCGCGGGGCGCGGAAACGCCGCCAGCGGGCGCGCTCGGGCTCCGGGCAGGCCGCGCCAGCGCGCCTCGCCGTAGACCGGATCGCCGACCAGCGGGTGGCCGAGGTGGCGGGCGTGGACGCGAATCTGGTGCGTCCGGCCGGTGTGCAGCCGGAACTCGACGAGCGCCAGCGGCGCCGCCCGTGCCAGGACCCGGTAGTCGGTGCGCGCCGGCCGACCGCGCGGGATCACCGCCATCCGCTTGCGGTCGCGCGGGTCGCGACCGATCGCAGCGTCGATCACGCCGGCGTCCGTCCGCGGAGCTCCCCAGGTGATGCCGAGATAGCGCTTGTCGATCTCGCGGCCCGCGAAGGCGCGGGCGAGGCGCTCGTGGGCTCCGGGAGTGCGCGCCACGAGCAGCACCCCGCTGGTGCCCCGATCGAGCCGGTGAACGATCCCCGGCCGGCCGGCGCCGCCGACCCCGGCAACTTCCGGGTAGCGGTCGAGCAGGCGGTGGACGAGCGTCCCGGTCGGCCGCCCGGCACCGGGATGGACGACCAGGTCGGGGGGCTTGTCGAAGGCGAGCAGGTCCGCGTCCTCGTGGAGGAGGACGAGCTCACCCGGCTCCGGCACCACGCGGTCGTCGACCGGCGGCGGAGGCTCCCAGGCGAGCTCCTGCCCGGTGCGCAACAGGTCGCCGGCCTTCTCCGCCGACACGCCGTCGAGCCGCACCCGGCCGGAGCGGATCCACCGGGCGACGCGGCTGCGCGGCAGTTCGAGGTGGGCCGCGAGGGCGCGGTCGAGCCTCTCCCCCTGCCAGGCCGCGGGGACCCGCAGGCTCCCGGCGGGCGCGCGGGCGGTCACGCCTCTTCCGGCGTCGGGGGGGACTGCGGTGGGCGCAGGGCGTCGAGCAGCACGAGGACGACGCCGATGCAGATGGCGCTGTCGGCGACGTTGAAATCGGGCCAGCGGTAGCTGCCGAGGTAGACGCCGACGAAGTCGGTGACCGCGCCGCTCGCCACCCGGTCGAGCAGATTGCCGACTGCGCCGCCGAGCACCAGCGCCAGCGGCCAGAGGAGGCGGGAGTGGCTCGCCGGCGTGCGCACGAAGACGCCGACGATGAGGATCAGCGCGGCCAGCCCGAGCAGGGCCAGCGCGACGGTCCGCATCAGTTCGCCGCCGGAGGCGAAGAGCCCGAACGCGACGCCGGTGTTGCGAACGTTCGAAAGGTGGAGAAAGGGGAGGATCTCGCGCGAGCTGTGCAGGGGTACGTGGGTCTCGACCAGCCACTTGGTCCACTGGTCGAGGGCGAGGACGGCGGCGGCCGCCGCCAGGAAGCGCCCCTTGCCGGCCATTCCCCGCTTCATGATTCCGCCTCCGGAGTCCGCCCTTCGAGGATCACGACCGCCGCGGCGGTGCGCGCGTCGTGGGTGATCGACAGATGCAGGGCGTCGACTCCGAGGGCGCGCGCCCGGCGTTCGGCGGCGCCGTGCAGCGCCAGGGACGGGGCGCCGGCGGCGTTGCGCACCACCTCGATCTGCTGGAAGCCGACGCCCGCCGCCCAGCCGGTGCCGAGCGCCTTCATCGCGGCCTCCTTGGCGGCGAACAGGCCCGCCAGGTGAGCGACCCGCCCGGGTCCGGCGCTGACCCGCGGCTCGGCCGGCCGACAGATGCGGCGCACCGCCGCCTCGCCGTGGCGATCGAGCAGGCGGGTCATGCGGTCGAGGTCGACCAGGTCGAGTCCGACGGCGAGCACGCGACGCATCGAGCGCGAGGATATCGCGAGGGCGCGCCGCCTCGGCAGGGCGCGCCGGGCCGGTTCAGCGCGCCGCGGCGCGGCGCAGGTAGGCATCCAGGTCGTGCAGCGCCCAGAGCAGGTGGCAGAGACCGAAGCCGGAGATGGCGCCGCGCAGCCCGCCGGCCGCGAGCAGCCCGTGCAGGAGCGCCGACGGCGCGCTCCAGGTGAGCTGGTTCCAGCTCGCTGACCAGGGCAGCACGGTGAGGAAGAGACCCGCCTCGAGACAGTAGACGAAGAAGAGGACGCGGAAGGCCGACTCGAGCCGCACGAGTCGCGGATGCTATCGCGAATCGCGCGGCCCGGCCGGCCCGGCGGTTCAGTCGCGCCGGTCGCCGCGATCCCGCGAGCTCGACGACGAGGACGATGAGGACGACGAGGAGCGGTCGCTGCCGCGCGAGCTCCGGTTCGACGCGGCCGGCCGCGAGTTCGCAGGGGGCGTGGCGCGCGGCGCGACCGATGGGGTCGAGCGGGTGGGCGGCGCGGGGCGGGTGGTCGGCGTGGAGACCCGCGGCGTCGGCCGCGGCGCGCTGCCGGGAGCGGGAAGGACCCGGTCGCGACCGCCGTAGCGGGGCGCCGGCGGCGCGACGACGGATGTCCGCGGCTGACTGCGGTCGTCCACCCGCGGGCTGGCGACGGGCGGCGTCGGGGTCGTCGGGCGTTGCCAGCGCCGGCCGGCATCGTCGCCGCCGTACGGGGGGAGCGGGGCCGGCTGCGAGCGGGGCACGCCGCGGACCACGCGCTGGACCGGCGGCTCGGGCTCGACGCGCGGAGTCACCGGACGGGCGCGCTCGTCCCGCGCCGCGGGCGGTACGGGTCGATCGGTGCGCCACCCCTGCCGGTCGTCGGCGCGCGGAGCGACGGGGCGTCCGCCCGTGGCCACCGGGGGCATGCGGACGGTCGGGGCCTCCGGAGTCGTCGGCCGCACGGTGGGCCGGCGGTCGGTCTCCGGCAGGCGACCCACGGGCGTCGAGCGGGGGCGATCGTCGGCGCCGACGGCCGGCTGCTCTGGGGAGCGCCGCCACTGCTGGCGATCGTCGCCGGCCGGAGGTGTCCGCCGGTCGGTACCCGGGGTGCGCGGATCGCCCGAGTCGTAGACCGGCCGGCTCGGGATCACCGGGCGCGGCTGCGTCTCCCGCCCGACCGGGCGATCGGTCGCCGGCCGGTCGTTGCGGCCGGTGTCGAGGACGACGCCGGTTCCGGTGTGCGGGCGCACGCGGGTGGCGTCGGTGCGATCGGAACGCTCCTTGTCGCCGCCGCCGAGATCGACCCAGGGGCGGCCGCCGGGCAGCTCCGGCTCGCGGCCGGTGACCGGCGTCCCGGAGGCCGGTCCGCGGCGTCCGTAGACCGCCGGGTCGTCGCGCCGCGCCGCGCGCGGAACCTCGGCCAGGCGGATCCGATCGGTCGGACGGGGCTCGATGGCGCGCACCACGGTGGGCGGCAGGTCCCCCTTGCGGGCGACGAAGTCGGTGACGTCGGGCACGCCGTCGCGGAATCGGCCGCGGGCCCGCCGCTCGAACTCCTGGAGCACCCCCGGACGGTCGAAGCCGTTGCGCGGCAGGCCGCGGGTATCGGTGGTCAGGATGCCGCGCGGCACCCGGCCGCCGTGCTCGCGGCCGAGGTCGTGGCCGCCCCGGTGCCAGCGCCGCCAGTCGCGGTCGCAGACTCGCCGGGTGGGCCGGAAGCACCAGTTCGAGTAGTCGTTCCACGACCCGCCGGCCCAGCCGTAGTAACCCCAGCCGAAGCCGCGATCCCAGCCGCGGCTGCCGTACCAGGAGGTGTAGTAGCCGACCGGGCACCAGCCGGTCCAGGCGTCGGAGACGTGCCAGTAGACCCACGCCGGGGAGTAGAGCCGCCCCGGGCGCCAGACCCATCCGTAGCCGCCGAGCATCGTCCAGGTCCCGTAGTGGTAGGGGACCCATCCCCAGGGCTCGCTCGACACCCAGGTCAGGCCGCTCGGCGTCCAGGCCCAGCGACCGCGCCAGTAGGGACGCCAGCCGACTTCGACGCGCGGCTGCCAGTAGGAGACCGAGTCGATCGAGATCCAGGATCCGTGGTCGGCCAGCGGCGCCGCCTGGTAGGCGAGGGAAGGCTCGACGTGGAGGGTGGCCCGGCGGGCCCGCGAGGCCCGCTCGACGAGTTCATCTCCCCAGCGCTCGAGGGCGCTGACGCCACCGGCCGCGTAAAGGTCGACGGCGCCGCCGCCACTCCAGGCGGTGGCCGCCTCGCCGGTGCGAACGATCGTCGAGCCGCGGCGCGAGACCACTTCGGCGTAGCCCTGGCGGACGAGGATTTCGGTCCAGCCGGTGGCGTCCGCCCGGATCCGATAGGTCCCCGGTTCGTGGATGACGACGTCGACGCCCGGCACGCGCAGTTCGGGAAGGCGGTCGCCGAGCGCCTCTTCGCTGACCACCAGGACGACCTCGCCGCGCTCGAGCTCGAGCCGGGTGGTGCGGTCCCCCCGGTCGCCGGAGAATGCGACGCTCGCGAGGCTCACGGAGCTGTCGCCGCCGATCCGCAGCAGGTTGCGATCCGCCAGCGCGATCTCGACGCGCGCGCCGCGCGCCACGCGGACGGTGTCGCCGGCGAGGAGCGGCTGATTGAGCTCGGCGGATTCGCCGGGTCCGTAGCCGGCCGAAGCCAGGGTTGCCGAGCCGTCGAGGGCGCGAACGTAGGAGTAGCTCTCGAGCTCGTCGAGGTCGCGCTCGGCGCGTGCCGCAGCGGCCGAGGCGAGCAGCAGCAGGGCGCTCGTGATCGAAGTCCATCGGTTCCGTCGGTTCATGGCCGCTCCTCTGCGCGGACAGCGCGCATCCCAGGCAAGAGCAAAGTCCGGGCCAGGGGGTCGGCGAGTTCCGGGCGGCCGCCCGGGCGAGGCGCCCGGCCCGCCTCGACATGCCGGCGGCTCCGCTGTTAGGCTGCCCGTGGAGATCCCGGCCGGCAACCTCTGGAGCGCGCGAGGAGAGGGTTTCGACATGCTCAAGAAGCTGTTCGGCAAGGGGGAGGTGCGTCAGTCGGCGGCGCCCGCGGAACCCGAGCATTCCATCGATGATCTGATCGTTCTCGAGCGCTGGGACGAGGCGATCGAGCGCCTCCAGGCACGGGTGAAGTCGCACCCCCGCGACCTGCACGCCCAGCTCAAGCTCGCCGACACCTTCGCGCAGTCGGGCAGAGGGGCCAAGGCGCTCGACCAGTATCTGCTGGTGGTCGACTCCTACGCCGAGGACGGATTCCACGACCGGGCCCTCGCCCTGCTCAACAAGATCGCGCGTCTGTCGCCCGGAGACGAGCAGATCCTGGCCCGCCAGCAGCGGCTCCACCGCCTCAAGCTGCTCGAGAGCAGCCGGGTGCTGGCGATCGAGGGGCTGATGGCGGGACAGGCCGACCAGGATCCGCTCTCCCGGCTGTCACCGATCGAGGCGCAGCAGATCTGGCAGAGCGTGGCGTCCTCCGATCTCGTCCGCCGGCTGCCCGGCGAGCAGTTGCGCCGGCTCTTCCTCGGCGCTGGCCTGATGATCTGGGAGACGGGCGAAGTGGTGGCCGAGCGCGGCAGCGGGATCGAGCGCATGTTCCTCGTGGTCAAGGGGCAGGTCGAGGCGATCCTGGCGCTGCCGGACGGCAAGCTCACGCAGCTGCGCGTGCTGGGCTCCGGCGACCTGTTCGGCGAGCGGGCGCTGCTCGAGCACAAGCCGTGGCCGGCGACCTATCGCACGCTCGAGAAGACGCGCCTGCTGCGCATCGACCGCGCCGGTCTCGAGCGCGCCCTCGCGGGCAATCCCGATCCGCGCCAGCTGCTCGACGCGCTGCGCTTCCAGCGCCAGGATCGGGAGGTGGCGGCGGCGGTGGAGAAGCTGCTAACTTCCCCCGCCTGATGGCGGTCCGTCCCATCCTGCTCTATCCCGATCCGACCCTGCGCCGGGTCGCCCGGGCGGTCGGCGAGTTCGACGCCGGGCTGCGCGAGCTGGTCGAGGACATGGCCGAGACGATGTACGACGCCCCCGGGGTCGGTCTCGCGGCGCCGCAGGTGGGCATCGAGCTGCGGGTCGCGGTCGTCGACGTCGAGGTCGGCACGCCGGCCTCCCGGCTGCACGTCCTGGTCAATCCGCGCCTCCTCGCCAGCGAAGGCCGGCAGACGGGCGAGGAGGGGTGCCTGTCGATCCCCGGGGTGAGCGACAGCGTCGACCGCCCGGCACGGGTCACGATCGGTGCCCTGGACGCCGGCGGGCGACCGTTCGAGCTGACGGCGGAGGGGCTGCTGGCGCGCGCGATCTGCCACGAGATCGATCACCTCGACGGCATCCTCTTCGTCGACCGGCTGACCGGCCTGCGCAAGGAGTCGATGGCGCGCCGGCTGCGCCGCCTGCCTTACGTGCGCGAGGCGAATCCGTGACGGCCGGACCGCCAGGGCCCGCGTCGCCGCCGGCGCCGGTCCGTCTGTTCAACACGCTCGGCCGGCGCCTGGAGCCGATCGTCCCGCTCGAACCGGGCCTGCTGCGCCTCTACACCTGCGGTCCGACCGTCTACAACCACGCCCATATCGGCAACCTGCGGACCTTCCTGTTCGAGGACCTGCTCAAGCGCTCCCTGCGCCTGCTCGGCTACCGCGTGCTGCACGTGATGAACCTCACCGACGTGGACGACAAGACGATCCGCGGCGCGCGCGAGCGCGGTGTTTCGCTCGACGAGTTCACCGGGCCCTACATCGACTCCTTCTTCGCCGATCTCGAGCGCCTCAGAGTCGACCCGGCCGACGTCTATCCGCGCGCCACGCGGCACATCCCCGAGATGATCGAGATGATCGGCCGGCTGATCGAGCGCGGCGTCGCCTACGTGGCCGACGGGTCGGTCTGGTTCCGCATCGCCGCCGACGAGGACTACGGCAAGCTCTCCGGCATCCGGCTCGAAGAGGTCCGCCAGGGGGCGCGCGTCGCGCAGGACGAGTACGAGAAGGAGGACGTGCGCGACTTCGTGCTCTGGAAGGGGGCCAAGGAGGGCGAGCCCGCGTGGGAGTCGCCGTGGGGCCCGGGTCGCCCCGGCTGGCACATCGAGTGCTCGGCGATGAGTGCCCGCTATCTGGGCGAGACCTTCGACATCCACTGCGGCGGCGTCGACAACCTCTTCCCGCACCACGAGAACGAGATCGCGCAGAGCGAGTCGGCCAGCGGCAGCCCTTTCGTGCGCACCTGGTTGCACGCCGAGCACCTGATCGTCGACGGTCAGAAGATGTCGAAGTCCCTGGGCAACCAGTTCACCCTCGGCGAGCTGCTCGAGCGCGGACTCTCTCCCCGCGCCGTCCGCTTCGCGCTGATCTCGGTGCACTACCGGCAGAAGCTC
This sequence comes from uncultured Thermoanaerobaculia bacterium, assembly GCA_964471955.1. Classification (GTDB taxonomy): domain Bacteria; phylum Acidobacteriota; class Thermoanaerobaculia; order Multivoradales; family JAGPDF01; genus JACTMI01. The sequence goes on from CAYYIK010000015.1 coordinate 24,771, forward strand.
AACTTCACGTTCGATGGCGTGCGCGCCGGCGCTGCGGCGCTGCGGCGGGTCGACGAGATGCGCTTCCGCCTCGCCCACGCGACCGCGCCGGTCGCTCCTTCCGAGGGCCTGGTGCCGCGGCTGGCGACTTTCCGTCGTGACTTTGCCGCGGCGCTCGCCGACGACCTCAATATTTCGGCGGCGCTCGCCGCCCTGTTCGAGCTCGTGCGCGACCTCAACGTCGAGATCGAGGCGGGGCGCATCGGCGGCGGCGACCGCGCGACGGTCGAAGCGGCGCTGCGCGAGGCCGATTCGGTCCTCGCGGTGCTGTTCGTCGACGAGGCGGCCGGGGGAGGCGTCGAGGGCGTCGACGAGGCCGAGATCGAGGCCGTCCTCGCGCGGCGGGTCGAAGCGCGGCGACGGCGCGATTTCGCCGAGTCCGACCGCCTGCGTGACGAACTGGCCGCGCGCGGCATCGTGCTCGAGGACACCCCGCAGGGGACGCGGTGGAAGCGGCGCTCGGGATGAGCGGACGGGGCGCGGTCTGAAGGATCGCCTGCCCGGCTTCGGCGAGCTGCCGCACACGCGGGCGCGCGGCGCGGCGGCCGAAGAGGCCGCTGAGCGGTTCCTGGTGGGGCAGGGCTACCGGATCGTCGAACGGAATCTGGTGACCCGGGTCGGAGAGATCGACCTGATCGCTCTCGACGGCGAGACGCTCTGCTTCATCGAGGTCAAGGCGAGGGCCTCGGCCGAGTACGGTCCGGCGATCGGCGCCGTGGGTCGGCGCAAGCAGGAGAAAATCGCCCGCGCCGCGGCGATGTTCCTGGCCCGCAATCGGTCGCAGCGCCCTTGTCGATTCGATGTCGTCGGCCTCGATCGGCGGGCCGACGGCGGCTGGGACGTGACGCTGGTGCGCGACGCTTTCCGGGTTCGCTGAGGCGCGGCTTGCCTTGACAGGCGGGAGGCGGGTTGGATATCTTGCCGCGGCCCGGGCGGGAATAGCTCAGTGGTAGAGCACAACCTTGCCAAGGTTGGGGTCGCGGGTTCAAGTCCCGTTTCCCGCTCCAGTTTCTGATCGTTTCCGGGGGCCGTTCGAGCGATCGGGCGGCCCCCGTCGTCTTCCCGGGGCGACGTAGCCAAGTGGTAAGGCAAGGGTCTGCAAAACCCTCATTCGCCGGTTCGATTCCGGCCGTCGCCTCCACCCCTCCCTCTCCTGTACCGCACCGGAGTCGCCCGGCCCCCGCCACCGGCGGCCGCGGGTCTAGAATCCCCGGCACCCCGGCCGGAGTGGCGAAATGGCAGCCGCAGGGGACTTAAAATCCCCCGCCCGAAAGGGCATGCTGGTTCGAATCCAGCCTCCGGCACCATCCCCAGAAAAATTCAGTCAAAGGCAGTTTCCTGCAATCAGGAAAACTCAGTCAGAGGTAGTTTCCTGCCGCGTCGCCAGTCGACGGTGCCTCGGGCTGGTGGGAGGAAACTACCTCTGACTGAATTTCTTCGGAAATTGCCTTTGACTGAATTTTCTGGGGTCAGAGGAGGTGGGTGTGGAGTTCGGGGGGCGTCACGAGGTGGCGCTTGACCGCGCACTGGTCGACGGCGCGGGTGATCGCCTCGCGGTAGCGATCGGGAAAGCCCTCGGGCAACCTCAGGAGCAGGGTGAGCGCGGCGACACGACCGCGCACGGCGGGGTCGCGCCGCACCTCCAGCTCGACTCCCAGGCCCTCGCGGGGAATCTGCCGTGCGTCGCAGAAGCGCGCCGCGTACAGACCGGCGCAGGTGGCGAGCGAGGCGAGGAAGAGGTCGAACGGAGCGGGAGCGGAATCCTCGCCGCCGCCGGAGAGCGGCTGGTCGGTGACGATCCGGTGGGAGCCGACGCGGGTCGCGATGCGGACTCCGTCCTCGATTTCGACCGCCAGGCGCTCGACCGGACCCTCCTCCGCGCTCAACCCTCCTCCGAGGGGACGATGCGGTGGCGCAGCGCGAAGGCCACGACCTGGGCGCGGTTGTGCAGGTGGAGCTTGTCCAGGATGTTGCGGACGTGGAACTTCACGGTGTTCTCCGAGACGCCGAGCCGGTCGGCCAGCTTGCGATTCGAGGTCACACCGTCGACCAGGCAGCGCAGGACGTCGAGCTCGCGCTCGGTGAGCGCGTCGGGATCCTCGGTGCGGCTCGGCGCCGGCTTGGCGAACTCGCGCATCAGCTTGCGCGCCAGGGCCGGCGTGAGGGCGGGCTCGCCGCGGGCGACGCGATCCAGCTGTTCGAAGAAGTCGCCGGCGTCGAGATTCTTGAGCAGGTACCCCTGGGCTCCGGACTTGACCGCCTCGAAGAGGCTCTGGTCGTCGTCCGAGGCGGTCAGGATGACCACCTTGACCTCCGGGATGTCGGCGGCGATCAGCCGGGTCGCGGAGAGGCCGTCGACCTCGGGCATGGCGAGGTCCATGAGCAGCACGTCCGGCTTGTGCCGATGGGCCAGCGCGACCGCCTCGCGGCCATTCTTCGCCTCGGCGAGAACCGTGTAGCCGCGGGCCTCCAGCAGGGCCTTGAGGCTCTCGCGAAAGAGAGCGTGGTCGTCAGCGATCACCAGTTTCATCGAATCCAACCTCCTCGCTCGTCAGCATGTCCGTGCGGCGCACCGGCAGGCGAAGCATCACACGAGTCCCCGCTCCGGCGGAACTCTCCACCTCGAGCCGGCCACCGACCGCCTCGGCCCGCTCGCGCATCGTGGCCAGGCCGAAGCGCGGGGTTTCGGTCCGCTTGGGACTGGCCGGGTCGAAGCCGCGACCGTTGTCGGCGATCACCAGCCGGTGCTCACCGTCCTCGGTCGTCAGCTCGACCTGCACGCTGCGGGCTCCCGAGTGCTTGCGCACGTTGGCCAGGGCCTCCTGGGCGATCCGCAGCACCTGCAGCTCGTTGCCCGCCGACAGCCGGAACCTGGACCGCAGGTCGACCCGGGCGTCGATGTTCGCCTGATCCTGCCACTGTGCGACGTATTCGGAAAGGATCTCGTGCATCTCGCGTCCGCTCTGGCCGGCTCCGCCGGCGGCGCGCAGGGCGAGAATCCCCTCGCGGACCTCGGCGTAGAGCTCGCGGCTGGCGGCCGCCAGCCGGTCGAGCTGGGCCGAGGCCTCGGCGATGCGGCCGGTGCGCAGGAACTCGCGGATCGCCTGCGCCGTGGCGTTGACCGAGGCGAGGACCTGGGCCTGGCCGTCGTGCATCTCGTGGGCGAGGCGCAGGCGCTCTTCGGCGACGGCGAAATCGCGCATCTGATGGTGCAGGTGGGCCGCTTCGACCGCCAGCGCCGCCTGGGTGGCGAAGCGGACGAGAGTCTGTTCCTCCTCGTCGCCGAACTGGGATCCGTCGAGTCTGTCGGCCAGGTAGAGGTTGCCCCGGAAGGGGGCCCGGCAGGTGATCGGCACGGCGAGCAGCGAGGTCATCGCGGGGTGGTGGGCCGGAAACCCGACCGAACGCGGGTCGCGGCCGATCTCGCTCACCCGGAGGGCCGTCCCGGCGGGTATTTCGACCCCGAGCAAGCCTCGCCCGACCGGCGGATCGCCGATCTTCGCGCGGACCTCGGCGTCGAGCCCGCTGGTCAGAAAGGCGAGTATGCGCCCGCCCGTGTCGTACACCGCCAGAGCACCGTAGCGGGTGCTGACCAGCTCCCGGGCGCGGTCGACGACCTTCTGCAGAATGGTCTCCAGGTCGAGCTCGCCGGAGATCTCGAGCGCCGCGTGGTGGAGAGCCAGGAGCTCGGCGTTGCGCGCTTCGACGCGCTTGTGCAGCATCTCGACGAAGTGGAACGCCAGGGCGAGCAGGAAGACGCCGCCCAGAGCCGCCACGGCGTTCATCAGGAGGCGCGTCCCGGGGCTGTCGAGGTAGGGGAGCAGGCGCCCCCGGATGGCGTCGAGCGCCACTACGTACACCGCCACTCCGCCGAGGGCTATCCATTTGAGTCGAGAGAGCTTCATCGCCGGGCCCCCCGGGACAATACCAAGCTCTCGCCCGGCCGCGAGACGCGCCGCCGGCAGGGGAGCGGGGGGGAGCGCGAGGGGGCCCCGACGCACTAAGATGCTCCGGTGCTCGACGTGCTGACCCCGAGCAAGGGGATTCCGCAGAGCGAGGAGTCCGAACGGGCGGTGCTCGCCGCCGTGCTGCTCGACCCTCGTCTGCTCGCCGCGGTCACCGGCCGGCTGCGCCCGGAGGACTTCTTCGGCGAGCGCCATCGCGCCATCTTCGCGGCGATGATCGAACTGCAGGACGAGGGCTCGGCGATCGACCTGCGGACCGTGCAGGCCCGCCTCGAACAGCGCGCCCAGCTCGAGTCGGTGGGCGGCCTCGCCTACCTCTCGGGGCTCGAGCTCGACCTGCCGGAGATCGGCCGCTTCGACGTCTACGTCGAGATCGTCAAGGAGCGTTCGGTGCGCCGCCGGCTGATCGACGTCTGCCGCGAGGTGACCCGGGACTGCCTCGACGGCGGCCTCGACGCGGCGGCGGCGCTGGGCCGCGCCGAGCAGGCGGTGCTGGCGCTCGGCGAGGAGGCGATCCGGCGCGGCTTCGTGCCGCTCTCGCGCATTCTCGAGGAGACGCTCGAGATGCTCGAGGACAGCCCGGGCAAGGGGCTGACGGGCGTCTCCTCGGGCTATCTCGACCTCGACGCGAAGAGCCACGGCCTCGGGCGGGGCGCGCTGATCATCGTCGCCGGGCGTCCGGGCATGGGCAAGACGACGTTCGCGATGAACGTCGCCCAGCACGTGGCGATCCGCGAGCAGAAGACGGTCGGCGTCTTCTCGCTCGAGATGGGCCAGCAGGAGCTGGCGCTGCGCATCCTCGCCGCGGAGTCCGAGGTCCGCTTCAACAAGCTGCGCTCCGGGCTCTATTCGCAGGCCGAAGCGATCAACCTGATGGACACGATGAAGACGATCAGCCGGTCGCCGCTGTTCATCGACGACTCGGCCTCGCCGACCATCCTGGAGATCGCCTCGAAGGCGCGTCGCCTCAAGGCCGAGAAGAACCTGACCCTCCTGGTGGTCGACTACCTGCAGCTGATGCAGGCGGGGGGCCGCTACGAGAACCGCAACCTCGAGATCTCGGCGATCACCCGGTCGTTCAAGCAGCTGGCCAAGGAGCTCGACATTCCGGTCGTCCTGCTCTCGCAGCTCTCGCGGCAGCCGGAGCGGCGCGGCGGCGACCACCGGCCGCAGCTGGCCGACCTGCGCGAGTCGGGCGCCATCGAGCAGGACGCCGACATGGTGCTCTTCGTCTACCGCGACATCGTCTACAACGAAGCCGCCGATCCGCGCGAGGCCGAGCTGATCATCGCCAAGAACCGCAACGGCGAGACCGGCACGGTGCCGCTCGTCTTCTTCGGCGAGCAGTCGCGCTTCCTGTCGCGCGCCGCCCCCGGCCATCACGAGGCGCCGTTTGCCTGAAGCGTCGCACGCGGTCGAACCCCGGCGCGCCCGGGTCGAAATCGATCTGGCGGCTCTGGAGCGCAATTTCCGCCGCCTCGAAGCGCGCACCGCGCCATCGCGCGTGCTGCCGGTCGTCAAAGCCGATGCTTACGGCCACGGCGCGGTCGCGGTGGCGCGGCGGCTGGCGCCGCTCGGCGCGGCGGGCGTCGCCGTGGCGCTGGTCGAGGAGGGGATCGAGCTGCGGCGGGCGGGGGTCCGCGAGGCGATCCTCGTCCTCTCGCCGACGCCGCGCGGCGCCGAGGAGGCGCTGGTCGAGTTCGAGCTGACGCCGGCCATCTCGGGAGTCGACCAGCTGGAACGGATCGAGGCGGCGGGCCGGCGGGCGGGGCGCCGGATTCCGGCGCATCTCAAGTTCGACACCGGCATGACCCGGCTCGGCCTGCCGCCGGAGGCGGCCGCCGGTCTGGTGGAGCGGCTCGGCCGCTCGCCGGGCGTGGCGCTCGCCGGCCTGATGTCGCATCTGGCCGAGGCCGAGGATCCGGCGAGCCCCGCCAACGCCCGGCAGCTGGCGGGCTTCCGGGAGCTCGTCCAGGTGTTGCCGCGGCCCTCCGGCACCGCGCTCCACCTGGCCAACAGCGCCGGGGCCCTGCTGCTGCCCGAGACTCGCTTCGACCTCGTCCGCTGCGGCCTGGCGCTCTACGGCATCGCCCCGGAGGGCGTCGAGGCCGGACTCGAGCCGGTCATGTCGCTGCGCGCCGAGCTCGTCCAGGTGCGCGACGTCGCCGCCGGCACGCGCGCCGGGTACGGCGGGCGCTGGACGGCCCCCCGGCCGACCCGGGTCGGCGTGGTGCCGGTCGGCTACGCCGACGGCTACCCCTGGCGGGCGGGAGGCGAGGCCGAGGCGGTGCTCGCCGGACGGCGGATCCGGCATGCCGGAGCGATCAGCATGGATCTGATGCTGTTCGACCTCGGACCGGAGGGCGGGGAGGTCGGCGACGTCGTGACCCTGCTCGGCCGCGACGGCCGGGAGGAGATCACCGCGCGCGAGATCGCCGGGCGCGCCGGCACGCTGGTCTACGAAGTGCTCTGCCACTTCGGCCTGCGCCTGCCGCGGCGGGTCGTCGAGGAGCGCGGGTCCGCGGCGGGCGCCGCGGCGGTGGCCGGAGCGGCGCCGCGATGATGCAGCTGCCGCGGCCGGTGCACGCCTTCCTGACCGAGGTCGGGAGGTTCTTCGAGATCCTCGCCCGCGTGCTGGTCTGGACGCCGCGTCCGCCCTACGACGGGCGCCAGCTGGTGCGCCAGATGGTGCGCGTCGGCGTCGACTCGCTGCCGGTCGTCCTGCTCACCGCCCTGTTCACCGGCATGGTGATGGCGCTGCAGACCTTTTCGACTCTCAAGCGGGTCAACGCCGAGGGGTTCGTCGGCACCCTGGTGGCGCTGTCGATGGTGCGCGAGCTGGCGCCGGTCATCTCCTCGCTGCTGATCGCCGGCCGCTGCGGCTCGGCGATGGGCGCCGAGCTCGGCACCATGCGCGTGACCGAGCAGATCGACGCCCTGGAGGTGCTCGCCACCGATCCGGTCCACTATCTGATGGTGCCGCGGGTCTGGGCGACGGTGTTCATGCTGCCGCTGCTGATCGTCGTCGCCGACGCGGTGGGGATCGCCGGAGGCTACGTGATCTCGGTCCTCTACTTCGGGGCCAACCCGGTGACCTACATGGAGAACACGTTCCGCTTCATGGACGTCGAGGACGTGACCTCCGGCCTGATCAAGGCGGCCGTCTTCGGGCTGATCGTCTCGGTGGTGGGGTGCCAGAAGGGGTTCTTCACCCGCGGCGGCGCCGAGGGCGTCGGGCAGGCGACCACCCGGGCCGTGGTGCTCGCCTCGATCGCCATCCTGATCTCCGACTTCTTCCTCACCAAGATCCTCTACTGATGGCGACCCCCGCCGCCCCGGTCAAGATCCGCCTGCGCGACGTGCGCAAGGCCTTCGACTCGAAGGTCGTCCTCGACGGGCTCGATCTCGACGTGCTGGCGGGGGAGTCGCTGGTCATCCTCGGCGGCTCCGGATCGGGCAAGAGCGTCCTGCTCAAGCACATGGTCGGCCTGTTGCGGCCGGACTCCGGCACGGTCGAGGTGGACGGCGTGGAGCTCGGCGATCTGCGCGGCCCCGACCTCACGCTCTTCCGGCGCCGCTTCGGCATGTCCTTCCAGGAGGGGGCGCTGTTCGATTCGATGACGGTCCGGGAGAACGTGGCCTTCCCGCTGCAGCGGGCCAAGTGGCCGAAGGAGCGCATCGCCGAGCGGGTGGCGGCCTGCCTCGAGATGGTCCACCTCGAGGGGGCCGAGAGCAAGATGCCGGCGCAGCTGTCGGGCGGCATGCGCCGGCGGGTCGGCTTCGCCCGCGCCATCGCGCTCGAGCCGCAGATCCTGCTCTTCGACGAGCCGACCACCGGTCTCGATCCGGTGATCAAGGCGGTGATCGACGAACTCATCCTCGAGCTGCAGCACAAGCTCGATTCCACGGCCGTGACGATCACCCACGATCTCTCGAGCGCCTGGAAGATCGGCGACCGGATCGCCATGCTCTACCGTGGCCGCATCCTCGCCTGCGCGCCGCCCGAGGAGTTCCGGGCGAGCGGCGACGCACGCGTGCAGCAGTTCATCCGCGGACTCCCCAGCGGTCCGCTGACGGAGACCTGAGGGGCGGAGGCCTGGCGATGTCGCAGACGCTGAAAGTCGGAATCTTCATGACCGTGGCGCTGGTGCTGCTCGGCTGGCTGATCCTGCGCATCGAGGACTGGTCCCCGTTCGCCGAGCCGGGCCGGCGGGTCGACGCCGTTTTCGACTCGGTGGTCGGCCTCGACGACAAGGCGGCGGTGCGGGTGGCCGGCGTGCGGGTCGGCCGGGTCGACGGCGTGCGGCTCGACGCCGACGGCCGGCGGGCGCGGGTGACGCTGCTGCTCGACGCCGGCCTGGTGCTCACCGAGGGGGCCGAGGCGACGATCGCCAACCAGGGCCTGCTGGGCGACAAGTTCGTCGAGCTCGCGCCCGGGCCGGCCGGCGCCGCGCCGCTCCCGGAGGGGGCTCTCCTGCCGGGTCGCACGCCGGTCAGCTTCGATCAGGCGATGGCGAAGCTGGAGAAGATCGGGGATTCGATCGAGGGTTTCCTCTCCGACGGGGAGGGGGGCGCCGGAGGCGGCTTCGGTCCCCTGGTCGACAGCATCCGCGCCACTTCGGACGAGCTGCGGGCGCTGATCGTCGAGAACCGCGCCAGCGTCGGCGGCACGGTGCGCAACTTCGAGCGCTTCAGCGCGACGCTGGCCGAGGAGCTGCCGCGCCTGACCAGCCGCATCGAGCAGGTGCTCGGGCAGGTCGACGGGGTGATCGCCGAGAATCGCGGCGACCTGCGCGAGTCGATGGCCAACATCAGCGAGGTCACCGGGAAGATCCAGACCTCGGTCGACAACCTCAACGAGATCACCACCAAGATCGCCTCGGGGGAGGGGACGATCGGCAAGCTGGTCAACAGCGACGAGGCGCACGACGAGCTGATGGCGGCGCTCGACAGCGTCGAGAAGGGGGTGACGACGCTCGGCGACACGCTCGGCCGGGTGCAGAAGCTGCGCCTCGACGTCGCCATGGAGAGCGCCTGGCTGTCGGAGTCGGAGGAGGCGCGCAGCACGGTGCGCCTGGACGTGCTGCCGCGCGGCGCCGAGAGCTCGCGCTTCTACCGCGTCGACCTGGTGAGCGATCCGGCGGGGCGGCTGACCGACCGCAGCGAGACGATTACCGTCACCCGTCCGGACGGCAGCACCGAGGTGACGACGATCGAGCGGCTGCGCCGGGAGACGCGGCGCTACGAGTACTCGGCGCTCGTCGGCTTCCCGTTCGCCGACCGGCGCGGCCGTTTCTGGGCCGGTCTGATCGAGAACAGCGGCGGCGCCGAGATCGACTACGCCCTGGTGCCCGACAAGGTCTGGCTGTCGGCCACCGCCTACGACTTCGCGCGCGAACTCGACCTCGATCCCCACCTGCGGCTGACCGCGAAGTGGCACCCCTTCAAGAACGTCTACGTCACCGGCGGCTGGGACGACCTGCTGGTCGAAGAGAGCGACTCCCCCTTCCTCGGCGCCGGCCTGCGCTGGACCGACGACGACCTCAAATACCTCTTCGGCTCCATGCCGTCGTTCTGAGCCCTGCCTGAGATGGCGCTGGCCGGACTCGTCGCTGCGGTGCGACTCTCGAGTCGCTGCAGACCGGTCTCGCGGGCCGGTGCGGGCGTGTCGAGGAACTCACAGTGGGCGGGGTGGGGGGCGGGCTAGAGTCAGCGGCTGGAGGCCCTTTTTCATGGTTCGACGGCTCGCGGCGCTCGCCGGGGTCGGCCTGTTCGCGCTGGCGGTGCCGGCCGGCGGCGCGATCGGGCTCGATCTCGCCTACATCGACACGGCTTCGCCCGCCTGGCAGCGCTTCGTCGCCTGGGTGGACCAGGCGCTCGACGGGACGCCGCCCTACGGCTTCACCGCCACCGACGCGGTCTACGTCTACCGGGTCACCAACGACCCCCTCTACGCCCAGCTGGCGATCGACACGGTCGAGGAGCAGGTCACCGCGGCCGAGGCGGCGATCGCCCTCGGCCAGGCGCCGCCGGTGGCCGGCGACCAGTACCTCGAGTCGGGACCCTTCATCCACGACGTCGCGCTGGTGCGCGCCTGGTGTTTCGACCTGCTCACCCCGACCCAGCGCCAGCGCTGGGCGGCCTACGCCGAGCAGACGGTGTGGAACATCTGGCACCACCAGCAGGCGAGTTGGGGGGGCGTGCCGCACCCCTGGCCGGGCTGGGGGACGGACGACCCCGGCAACAACTACTACTTCAGCTTCCTCGAGGCGACGATGTACTGGGCGCTGGCGAGCGAGAACCCGGTCTGGCTCGACCTGCTCGAGGACGAGAAGCTGCCGCCGCTGGTCGCCTACTTCGCGGCGCTGCCGGGCGGCGGGACCCGCGAGGGGACCGGTTACGGCGTCGCCATCCTGCGGGTCTTCGAGCTCTATCGCCTCTGGCGCGACTCGACCGGTGTCGACCTCGGCGCCGCCTCGACCCATCTCACCGACACGATCGACTACTGGATCCACGCCACGGTGCCGACCTTCGATCGCTACGCTCCGGTCGGCGACCTGGCGCGCGAGTCCTACCCCTGGCTCTACGACTACCACCGCCGGCTGGTGCTCGAGGCGCGCGCCGTGACCGGCTCCACCGCGGCCCGCGCGCGCGCCGCCTGGTGGCTCGACCGGATCTCGATCGGCGAGATGACCGGCGGCTTCAACTTCCGCCACGACCTGCTGCCTGCCGGCGGCCCGCAGCAGGCGCCGTCACCCCTGTTCCACCACGCCGGCGGCGCCGGCCACCTCTTCGCCCGCACCGACTGGAGCGCCGGGGCGGTCTGGATGAGCCTGGTCGCCGGCACGTTCGACCAGTCGCACGCCCATCAGGACCAGGGCGCCTTCAACCTGTTCCGGGGCGACTTCCTGGCGGTGACCGAGAACGTCTTCAGTCACAGCGGCATCGTGCAGGAGACCGAGCACCACAACCTGGTGCGCTTCGTGCGCGGCGGCGCAACGGTGCCGCAGCGGCGCGGCTCCACCTCGACGATGACCGCCGCCCGGGTCGGCGGCCGCCTCCGCGTCGACGCCGATCTGTCGGCCGCTTACCTGCCCGCCGACGGCGTCGACTCCTGGAGCCGGCGGCTCTGGCTGGACGGCACCGGGCTGCTCGTCCTCGACCAGTTCGCCATCGACGGCGACGTCGAAGCGGTCTTCCAGGTCAACGTCCCGGTCGAGCCGGTGGTCGCCGGGGGCGTCGCCACGGCGGGCGACCTGACCGTCGTCCCGATCCTGCCCGCGGATGCGACCTTTACGGTGGTCGACTGGCAGGCGGTCGACCCTTCGGAGTACACCGGCGGCGGCTACCGGATCGAGATCCGCGGCACGGGCGACCGCTTCGCCGTCCGGCTGCAGCTCCCGCATGTCCTGTTCGCCGACGGCTTCGAGACCGGCGGCTTCGAGGCCTGGGAGCTCGGCACCCGTTGAGCCTGGCGCGGCAGCTGGCGCCGCGGGCGCCGGCGCAGTAGCCTTCGCCTCTCATGGCCGCGCCGCGGACGATCTACGCCTGCCAGGCGTGCGGGTACCAGTCGACGAAGTGGCTCGGGCGCTGCCCGGAGTGCGGCGCCTGGTCGAGCTTCGTCGAGGAGCTGCGCGAGCCGCTGCGCGGCGGCGCGGCGACGCGCGCGGGGGGCGGCGCCACGCTGGTGCCCCTCGCCGAGGTCGAGCAGGAGGAGGTCGTGCGGGCGCCCTCGGGGCTGCCGCAGCTCGACCGGGTGCTCGGCGGCGGGGTGGTCGAGGGCGGCGCGGTGCTGCTCGCCGGCGAGCCGGGGATCGGCAAGTCGACCCTGCTGCTGCAGGTCGCCGAACGTCTGGCCGCCGGCGGCCGGCCGGTGGTCTACGCCAGCGCCGAGGAGTCGCCCCGGCAGCTGCGCCTGCGCGCCGAGCGGCTCGGCGCGGCCTCGTCGGCGGTCCTGGTCGCCGGCGAGACCCGGCTCGAACCGCTGCTGGTCGCCCTCGAGCAGGCCTCCCCCGGCGCCGTGCTGATCGACTCGATCCAGGCCGTGCGCAGCGACGCTCTCGAGTCCCCGCCCGGCTCGATCGGCCAGGTGCGCCACTGCGCCAACCGGCTGGTCGAGTACGCCAAGCGCAGCGGCGCGGCGCTGTTTCTCGTCGGCCACGTCACCAAGGAGGGGACCATCGCCGGGCCGAAGTCGCTCGAGCACCTGGTCGACACCGTGCTCTCCTTCGAGGGCGAGCGCGAGTCCGAGTACCGCATCCTGCGCGCCTCGAAGAACCGCTTCGGGCCGACCGGGGAGCTGGCGATGTTCGAGATGCGCGAGAGCGGACTCGAGCCGGTGCCCGATCCGTCGAAAGTGCTGCTCGCCCGGCGGCGTCAGGGGGCTCCGGGATCGGCCGTGCTGCCCACCCTGACCGGCTCGCGGCCGCTGCTGGTCGAAGCGCAGGCGCTCGTCCATCCGACCAGCTTCCCCTCGCCGCGGCGCATGTCGGTCGGGCTCGATTCGAACCGGGTCATCCTGCTGGTCGCCGTGCTCGAGCGCTTCGCGCGCCTCGGGCTCGCCGACCGGGACGTCTTCCTCAACGTGGTGGGCGGCCTGCTGGTGCGCGAGCCGGCGGCGGACCTGGCGGTCGCCGCGGCGCTCGTCTCGGCGGCGCGCGGCGTGGCGCTGCCGGCCGACGCGGTCTTCTTCGGCGAGGTCGGGCTGCTCGGGGAGATCCGCCCGGTGGGCGGCGCCGACGCGCGGCTGCGCGAGGCCGCCTCGCACGGCTTCCGGCGCGCCTTCATGACCCGCACCGAGGGGCTGCAGCCGCGTCCGGAGATCGAGCGGATCGAGATCGCCACGGTCGAGGACCTGGCCGCGCGCATCGGCGCCGCCTGACGGGCCCCCTTCAGCGCCGGGTGCCGGGCCAGATCAGGTCGGGGGGCGGGTCGGCGGGACGGCCGAAGACGTAGCCCTGCACGAAATCGACGTCGAGCTCGGTCACCGCCTCGAGCTCGCTCTCCGTCTCGACCCCCTCCGCGGTGACCTGGGCTTCCATCCGGTGGCAGAGGTCGACGATCGACTGCAGCAGGCGGAACGGGCGCGAGCCGGGGGTCAGGCCGGCGATCAGGTCGCGGTCGAGCTTGACGATCTCGGGCTCGAGATCGGCGATGTACTTGAGATTCGAGTAACCGGCCCCGAGGTCGTCGATGGCCAGGGCGATCCCCTTGCGGCGGATTTCGGCGAGAACCGAGTGACACTGCGTGAAGTACTTGAGCGGCACCGACTCGGTGATCTCGAGGGTGACCGGCCACTTGTGGCGGAACATCGGATCGTCCGGGCGCACCAGCCAGCCGTAGTCGAACTCGTGCGGATGGATGTTGAGGAACAGCGCGTAGCCGACGCAGCGGCGAACCGCCTGCTCGCGGTGCAGGTGCCCGAGTTCGGCGATGCGCCCGGCCTGGAGGGCCACCTCGAACATCTCGGGCGTCGAGGCGAAGATGCCGGTGCGCGGGCGCGCGAGGGCTTCGTAGGCGTGCAGGCGGCGGCGCCGGACGTCGGCGATGGGCTGGAAGACGATGCCGACCTCACCCTCGTCCACGGCCTCGTGGATAGCGCGGATCTTCTCGGCAGGAAAGACCGGCGCGCCGCTCGCCAGCGCCGGGATCAGAGATCCTCCGGCTCGGTTCCGGTCAGGCGTCGGAAGGCTTCGGCGTAGCGGGCGCGGGTCCCCGCCACCACGTCGGGCGGCAGCTCGGGAGGCGAGGACTCGCGATCCCAGCCGGCCGCGTCGAGCCAGTCGCGGACGAACTGCTTGTCGAAGGAGACCGGTTCGGTCCCGGGCCGCCAGGCCGAGGCCTCCCAGTAGCGGGAGGAGTCGGGGGTGAGCGCTTCGTCGATCAGGGTGATCTCGCCATCGATCCACCCGAACTCGAACTTGGTGTCGGCCAGCAGCAGCCCGGCCTCCTCGGCGCGCGCCGCGCCCGCCCGGTAGAGGGTGAGCGTGAGCTCGCGCAGGCGTCCCGCGACCTCGCCGCCGAGCGCGTCGGCGACGTGGGCGAAAGTGACGTTCTCGTCGTGCCCCGTCTCGGCCTTGGTGGCCGGCGTGAAGATCGGCTCGGGCAGGCGGCTGGCCCGCTCGAGACCGGCCGGCAGAGGGACGCCGCAGACGTTGCCGCCGGCGCGGTACTCGCGATAGCCGCTGCCGGCCAGGTAGCCGCGCGCCACGCATTCGAAGGGGATCACCTCCGCCTTGCGCGCGATCACCGCGCGACCGCGGAGCAGCTCGGCGTGGCGGCGCAGCCCGGGCGGGAACTCGTCGACCGAGGCGGTGACGAGGTGGTTCTCGACCACGCCGGCGAGGCGCGCGAACCAGTAGTTGGTCAGCTGGCTGAGGATCTTCCCCTTGCCGGGAATGGCCGGCCGCAGGACGTGGTCGTAGGCCGAGAGCCGGTCGCTGGCGACGATCAGCAGCCGGTCGCCGAGATCGAAGACGTCACGTACTTTGCCGCGCCGGGGCGCCGGAAATCCCTCCAGATCGACCTGCCAGACTCCGTCGGTGCTCACCTGTCATTTCCTCCCGCGCAATGATGTCACGCCCCGAGCGTGGCCCGGAACTCCCGTTCGATGAGGTCCACCAGGTTGCCGCCGCGCAGCTCGAGCAGAGTGTGGTCTCCCCACAGCCCGGCGTCGACGATCTCGTAGATCGGGGTGTTGTCGAGCCCCTTGAGCTGCGCCATGCCGAGCTTGCGGAAGCCGGCGAGCAGGCTGTGCCCGGGAACCTCGAGCTTGACCGCGATCCAGGTGCGGTCGCCGTCGACCAGCCGGAAGATGCGGTCGAAGGCCCGCTCGCCGGCCAGCCGCGAGATCAGCTCGCCGGTGGCGACGATGCCCTCGTTGACCAGCGACCCGTTGCTGTTGACGTAGGCGTAGAAGCCGCGCTTCTGCTCCTGTTTGTCGACCATGTCGACGTTGCGCTGATACATCGGGGCGAAGAAGCGGTTGACCGTCGCCTCCGGATAGCCGTTGATGATCAGCAGGTTGCGGATCTCCTCGATGTCGCGGTGCCCCTTGCCGGTGGTCAGTCGGGTCAGCTCGACCACGCCGTGGCCGAAGAACTCGTAGCGCTCGGACTCGGTCGAGACGCCGATGCGGATCGGCAGCAGGCGGTACTGCCCGTGATTGAGCGCGATGCGCAGCCCCTTGCTGAAGGGGAAGCCGCGGGTGAGCGCCTCGCGGTAGGCGCGCTGGATCAGGATGGCGAGTCCGACCAGGTAGCGCGCCTCGCGACTCGAGTAGAAGGCGCCGTCGCCGAGGTACTTCTCGAGCTTGGCCCGGTGCTGGGTGGCGAGACGGTTCACCTTGCGCTGGAAGCGGAACATCATGCGGAACGAGCGATCCTGCTCGAGCGCGCCCGAGCGGCGCAGCATGGTGACCGTCTCGGTGAAATCGGAGATGTCGTAGATCAGGCCGAAGCGGGAGACGACCGGGTCGACCACCCAGGGCGCCATGAAGTCGAGCGGCCGGGTGCTCGGCGAGAGGGTGACCCACTCGGGCTGGCTGGCGCCGGCGCGCGACTGGCGGACCTGGCCGACGAGGTCCTCGCCCCGCCGCTCGCAGACGACGATCGAGCGCCGCATCGCCTGCAGCAGCTCGAACTCCTTGAGCTTGAGCAGCAGGTTCTCCCAGACGTGCACCAGCTGCGGCGAGAGCAGCTGCTCGGAGTTCCAGCCGGGGCGGGCGGCGAGAAAGGTCACCATGCCGGGCCGGTTCAGGTGGGTGCGCGGGTCGTCGGTGCGCGGCAGGCCGAGCACGCCGGCGAGGCGGGCGAGTTCCGGATCGTGGTGCAGCTCGGTGGCGTACCACTCGACCAGGCGCAGCAGGCGGGTGCGGAAATCCCGTCCGTCCAGGCGCAGGCAGCCGTTGAAGTAGCTCGAGAGCTCGGCGAGGTTGGGGCTGACGTGCGTCTCCGAGAGGATCAGCACGTTGTCGCGCATGCGGGTGAACAGGGCGGGGAAGAGCTGCTCCTCCTCCTCGTCGGTGTCGCTCGACAGGCGCTGCGCCAGCTCGTAATTGAGATTCGTCAGCCGGTCGAGGACCTTCTGGTAGACCCGGTACTTGAGGGTGTCCCCCCAGTCGCGGCCGGCGGTGGCGTCGCGCCGCAGGTACCGCTTGGGCGTTTCGCGCAGCACCCGCGCCATGGTGCCCGAGTGCCAGAGCCAGAAGATCGCCGGGAAACTGCGCCCGTAGCTGGCGGTGGTGACGTTCTCGGCGGCGCGCATGAGCAGCAGCCGGTAGCGCTCCCAGGCTCCCTGGAAAGCCGGCGAGTCGAAGCTCGAGCGCTGGAGGATCGCCAGCTCGACCTCCTCCTCCTGGATGACGTAGGCCTCGAAGGCGCGCTCGAGGGCGTCGAGCTCGGGGGTGGAGAGGACGGGGAAGCCGAGCAGCGGCGTCGCCGCCTCGTCCTCGAGGTAGACGCGGTGGAGCGGCGGCAGCGAGCGCTCGGCGTCGGGCAGGATCCGGCGGACCTCCTCGGGATCCCGCAGCAGGAAGTTGAAGGGTCCGGTGAGGAGCTGGACGAAAGGGACCATCGGATCGGGCGCCGTTTTCCGGCGGCGACCCTATCGCACTCCGCGGCCGGGAAGGGCGCTGCCGGGGGGGCGCGCGGCGCCCCCGGGGCGGCGCGCGGATTGATAGACTGCGGATCCGCTCCGCCTCCCGGACGGCACCGGCCCCGCGATGACCACCGCCCCCACCCTCGACGCCGCCGAACCGGACCGCCTCGTCCCGGTGGTCGACCTCGACGTCAGCGTGCTCGTGCCGGTGCTCGACGAGGAGGGCTCGGTCGAGGAGCTGGCGGCGCGCGTGGCGCGGGTGCTCGACGGCCTCGGACGCAGCTTCGAGATCCTCTTCGTCGACGACGGTTCGCGCGACGCCACGGTCGAGCGCATCCGCGCCGCCCGGCAGCGCGACGCGCGCGTCAAGCTGGTCCGCCTGCGGCGCAATTTCGGCAAGGCGGCGGCGCTGACGGCCGGCTTCGACCGCGCCCGCGGCCGCTTCGTGGTGACGATCGACGGCGACCTGCAGGACGACCCCGAGGAGATTCCGCGCCTGCTCGAGGCGGTCGAGGGCGGCGACCTCGACCTCGTTTCGGGCTGGAAGAAGGAGCGCCGGGATCCCCTGTCGAAGACCCTGCCGTCGCGCCTGTTCAACTGGGCCACGCGGCGCGTCGCCCAGGTCGACCTGCACGACTTCAACTGCGGTTTCAAGGCCTATCGGCGCGAGGTGCTCGAGCAGGTGCCGATCTACGGCGAGCTGCACCGTTACATTCCGGTGCTCGCGGCGCGGCGCGGCTTCCGCATCGGCGAGCTGGCGGTGCGCCACCACCCGCGCCGCAGCGGCGTCTCGAAGTACGGCTGGGACCGCTTCTACAAGGGGCTGCTCGACCTGCTGACGGTGCTGTTCATCACCCGTTACACGCGCCGCCCGCTGCACCTGTTCGGAGCGGTCGGCATGGCCGCCTTCGCCGTCGGCTTCGTCATCGACGCCTGGCTCGCCTTCCTCTGGGCCTTCCGCGGCGAGTCGCTGTCGAACCGGCCGCTGCTCATCTTCGGCGTCCTGCTCATGCTGCTCGGCGTGCAGGTGCTGACCACCGGCCTGCTGGCCGAGATGATGACCCACAAGACCTTCGAGCGGGCCGACAGCTACTCGGTGCGGGAGATCCTCGATTAGTCGCCGCGCTCTGTCGGTCCTCTTCCTGACCCAGACCTACCCCCGGTCGGCGCACGACGGCGCCGGTCCGTTCATTCGCGACCTGGCGCGCGCGCTCGTGCGCGGTGGCGATCGGGTGCGCGTGCTGCTGCCGAGCGGCCCTGACGTGCCGGCGGCGTGGGACGAGGCCGGCGTCGAGGCCCGCGCCTTCCGCTACGCGCCGCGCCGCTTCGAGGTGCTCGGCTACGGCCGCTCGCTGCGCGCCGACGAGGCGACGCGGCCGGCGGCGCTGCTGGTGACGCCGCTCTACCTGCTGGCCGCGCGCCGGGCGCTGCGCCGCGAGCTGGCCGGTGGCGGCTGGGATCTCGTGCATGCCCACTGGGTCGTCCCCAACGGCCTTGCCGCGCTGCCCGTGGCGCGCCGCGTGCCGCTGGCGATCGGCCTGCACGGCAGCGACGTCTTTCTCGCCGAGCGGCCGGGGGTGCGGCTGGCGGTGGGGCGGGTGCTGCGGCGGACCGCCGTGATGACCGCCTGCTCGCCCGAGCTGGCCGGGCGCGTGGCGGCGCTCGGGCTGCCCGCCGGGCGCGACCACGTCATCCCCTACGGCGTCGACGTCGGGCTCTTCCGCCCCGATCCGGCGCGGCGCCAGCTCTGGCGGCAGCGCCTGGGCATTCCGGCGACGGCGCCGCTCGCCCTCGCCGTCGGCCGCATGGCGACCAAGAAGGGGTTCCACCGCCTGATGGAGATCCTGCCGCGGTTGCTGTCGGAGGTTCCGGCGGCGCACCTGGTTCTCGCCGGCGGCGGCGACCGGCTCGCCGAGTTCCGCGCCGCCGCGGCGCCGTGGGCCGGCCGGGTGCACTTCCCCGGTCCGGTCCAGCACGACACGCTGCCCGATCTCTACCGGGCCGCGGACCTGTTCGTCCTGCCGGCGGTGCACGACCGCCGCGGCAACGTCGACGGACTGCCGAACGTCATCCTCGAGGCGATGGCGAGCGGCCTGCCGGTGGTCGCCTCGAACATCTCGGGCATCCCGCTGGCGGTGGCGGACGGGGTGACCGGACGGCTGGTGGGGGAGGCGGACTCGCCGGCGCTCGCCGAGGCGGTGGGCGCGCTGCTGCGCGATCCGGAGACGGCCGCGCGGATGGGGGCTGCCGGGCGGCAGCGCGCCGAGCGCGACCTGACCTGGGACGCCGTGGCGGCGCGCTACCGCGCCGCCTACCTCGCCGGCCTCAGTCGAGCCTGAGCCGCAGCTGCAGCGGCCTGCCGGCGCGCAGGACGTGGAGCAGCACGCCGTTGCGCTGATTGACCGCGCGCTTCTGCAGGCTGGCGATCGAGGGCGGCGGCAGGTTGTCGACGCGCAGGATCAGGTCGCCGGCCCGCAGCCCCGCGCGCGCCGCCGCCCCGTCCGGCTCGACGTTCTCGACCACCAGCCCCTCGATGCCGAGCTGCTCGTAGTCGGCCTTGCCGAGCGACCAGCCGAGCTCCGAGATGTCGCCGCGCTTGCGCGCTGCCGGCCGGCCCTGCCGGGCGGCCGGCGCCGCGGCCGCGGCGGCCTCCTCCTGCTGCCGGGCGACCATCCGGTCGAGGACGTCGCGCACTTCGGCGTTGTCCGGATCGACGGCCAGCACGGCGCGGAAGGCCGCTTCGGCGGCTGGCAGGTCCTTCAGCTCCAGGCAGACGGCGCCGAGGTTCTGCGCCACGTCGGCGCGCCCGGGGGCGAGCTCGCGCGCCCGCTCGAGGGCGACGCGCGCTCCGGCCGGGTCGCCGAGGCGCCGGCGCCCGAGGCCGAGGAGCATCCAGCCGTCGGCCTCCTGCGGCCGCAGGTCGACCAGCCTCTGCGCGTCGGCGACGGTGGCCGCGCCGTCCCCTCTCTCGAGCTGCGCGTTGGCGCGCAGGAGCAGGGCGGTGCCGGCCGCGCCGAGGCGGTTCTGCGGATCGAGGCGGCCCGCCGCCTCCCAGGAGTCGAGGGCGCCATCGAGGTTGCCGAGGCCGCGCTGGGCGCGTCCGAGCTGCAGCCAGAGATCGGGATCTTCGGGGCGCTGGCGGGTCCCTTCGAGCAGCAGGGCGACCGCTTCGACCCACTCGCCGCGCTCCATATCGGACAGCGCCAGGGCGCGGGCGATGTCGACGTCGCGCCGGTCGAGGTCGCGCGCCTTGCGCAGGGCGGCGTGCCCGCCGTCGGCGTCGCCGAGTCTCTGGCGGGTCAGGCCGAGGTTGAACCAGGCGCGCGCGTCGCCGGGATCGAGGGCGAGCGCCGCCTCGAGCGTGTCGCGCGTCACTTCGAAGTCGCCGCGCGCGAAGTAGAGGACGGCGACGTTGTTGAGGGTCTGGCTCTTGAGGGTCCGCGGCAGGCCCCCGGCGCGGCCCCGCTCGAGCGCCAGGACCCGCTCGAAGCCGGCGAGGGCGTCGTCGGCGCGCCGCTCGCGCAGGTCGACCAGGGCGAGGTTGTAGAGGATCTCCGGGTCGTCGGGGGCGAGGCCGCGGGCCTCTTCGAGGGCGCGCCGCGCCTCGCCCAGGCGGCCGGCGCGGATCGCGTCGACGGCCTGCGCGGTGCGTTCGGTGGCGGCGCGCGCGCGCCGGTCGACCGCGGCGGCCAGTTCGTCCTGGTAGAGGTTGGTGAAGTCGGCGGAGTAGAGGTCGCGGCGGAAGGGCAGGTCCGGGTCGGCGAAGAGCGCTTCGCCGAGCTGGCGACGCGCCGCCTCGGTGTCGCCGAGCTGCATCGAGAGCCAGGCGGCGGTCAGCCGGAAGCCGCCGCGCGCGCCCGCCTCGGGGTGCCGCGAGGCGAGCTGGAGATAGAGCTCGAGGGCCCGCGCCAGGTTGCCGTCCGCGTACTCGGTGCGCGCCTGCGCCTCGAGCGCCGCGACCGGATCGGCCGGATCGGCCTGGGCGCTCGGCGCGATCGGCTCCCCCTCGGCCGGCAGATCCTCGGCCGTGATTCCTCCGGCCGGCACCTGCGCCGCGAGCCGGTCACCCGCCCCCAGCCCCCAGCCGACGGCCCCGACCAGCACCACCCGACCCACCGCCCGCCACCCGATCTCGCTCATGAACGCCTTCCGCAAGCCGGCAATCTAGCAGACCGATCGCGGGCGGCGGGCAGACAGCGGGCCTTCGGGGCCCTCCGGCGGAGACAGCGAGTCGCGATCTTTGCGGGAGGAGTCCAGAGACGACAGGTCAGTCGCCGGACCGCACGTTCTCGCCACACTCCGGACAGAACCGGGCTGCTAGCGGCAGCGGATGGCCGTTGGAACACCGTCGCCGCAGTTGGGCGCGCATCCGGGAGTAGGAGTAGAAGGACACCAAACCGGCCGGAAAGACAAACAGGCCGAACGCACCGGCCATGAGCGACGAGATGCCTCCGGAAGGAGGCTGGTACTTCTGGAATCCGAGGATGAACCAGATCGCAATGCCGACGGAGCTGAGGCCGTAGAGGGCCCACCGGGTCGGCTTGGGACAACCTTCCCGCAGAATCTTCCACATCTCCCTCTGGCCAACCTTCATCTGCAGAATCATCTGCAGCGTGAACATCCCGACCATGGTGACAACAAACATGCCGACGCCAGCCGCGGCGTACCAGAACGGAAGTGTCCCGAGCCCGACTCCGGCAAGCAGCAGCGCCGCGACGGATGCAACCGCACCCGCAGCAGCGATCGCCATCAATGCCCTCAGCAGAACGACCACCATTTCAGGATCGGTACGCTAACAGCTTATGCGCAGATTGCCGCGCGCTGCACGGCTGCTGGTGCGTCGCCGGCCTCGCGGGTGGACTCCGGAGCTGCGCTCTCAAGCGCCGGGCTGCTGACGGCAAGCATCGTGACGGAGCTCGACAGCGATGATGTCGATGGAGTGAAAGAGACCTCGAGGGCGTTGCGTTGTCGAGCGGCGACCGATAACCGAGGCCGGCAGTGGGAAATTTTCAGAGGCCTGCCGACCTCGCCTCCCGCTGTCGCTACTCGGCGGGGACGGGGCGTTCGCGGATCTGGAGGGGTTGGGTGCCGTCGATGTCGAAGGTGACGACGGTTTCGGTGCCGGAGCGGACGGAGATCGGTTGGGCGACGGCGGGGGTGGCGGCGTCGGTGGCGCCGATGGGGAGGATCTCGACGAAGTGGTCGCCGGGGGCGAGCCAGCGGTGGCGCAGGGGGGCGGGGCCGGCGGGGGCGCCGTCGATGCGGACGGTGCCGGGGCGGGTCTGGAGGTGGGGCTGCACCGTGAGC
>CAYYIK010000016.1:0-5190 GCA_964471955.1 uncultured Thermoanaerobaculia bacterium
TTTGTGTGTCCCTTTTGTGTGTCCCTGCGGCGCTAGGCGGGGGCGCCCGGTTCGCGGCCGAGGTGGCGCGCCAGCAGCCCCTCGAGGATGCGCGCGGCGCCGATGCCGCGCAGACGCCAGGCCGGGGCAGCCAGCAGCGCGTCCGCCAGGGCAAGCAGCGCCGGCCGCAGGGTGGCAAGGGCCGGTGGCGGCTCGACGGCCACGTCGCGCAGCACCCGGGCGGCGGCGATCCACGGTGCCTCGGCGCGCGGATCGTCGAAGTCCTCCGCGTCGCCGAGGCGCCGAGCCAGGTCGAGCAGCCGCAACCCGCTCCTCTCCCGCTGCCAGGCGGCGAGGCCTTCGATGACGCTCTCGGTGAGCCGCCGGCGCCGCTCCGGGTCGATCTCCAGCGGCGAACCGAGAAAGACCGCCAGCGAACGGCTGCGCAGGGTCTCCGGCAGGTCGAGCCGCGAGGGCGCGAGCAGGAAGTAGTGGCGCGGTGACCCGAGGCCGGGCTCCTCGATCAGCTTGAGCAACGCATCGCCGGCCTCGGGTGAGAGCGAATCGGCTTCGCCGATGACGAAGACCTGGCCGCGCGCCTCGTAGGGCGCCGAGTGAGCGGCGCGCAGGAAGTCGCGAGTCGCCTCGGCCGAAGTGGCCGTCTTGAGATCGCGCGCCAACCAGGCGAAGTCGGGATGAAAGGGATTCGCCTCGCCGCCGGGCACGGCGATCCGTGCGCAGTGGCGGCAGCGCCCGCACGGTCTCGCGGAGGCGGCCTCCTGCTCGCACAGCAGGGCGCGGGCGACCTCGATCGCCGCCCGCTGCCGCTCACCGGCCGAGCCGCCGTGCAGGATGGTCGAAGGATAGAGCCGGCCGCGGCGCGCCAGGTCGAGCAGGCGGCCGACCGGCGAGTCCGTCTCGTCCCCCCGGCTCATGCGTCCGCCGCGCCGGGCAGCAGGTCGGCGAGGGCGGCGCGCACGGCCGCCTCGGTGGCGGTGATCGAGCCGGCCGAATCGACGATCCGGAAGCGCGCGGGCGCCGCGGCGGCCCGCGCGAGGAACCCCTGCCGGACGCGCTCGTAGAAGGCGACCGCTTCGGCGTCGAGCCGGTCGACGGCGGCGCTCCGGCGCCTCGCCGGGGAGTGCCCGCGGCGCCGCGCGGCGGCGGCCGGCAGGTCGAAGAGCAGGGTCCGATCCGGCTGCCGGCCGCCGGTCGCCAGCTGGTCGACCCGCTCGATCACCTCGCGCGCCACGCCGCGCCCCGCGCCCTGGTAGGCCCAGGTCGAGTCGGTGAAGCGATCGCACAGGACGTGGCGGCCGGCGGCGAGCGCCGGCTCGATCACCTCGAGCAGGTGCTGCCGGCGGGCCGCGAAGACGAGCAGCATTTCGACCGTGCCGTCCATGCCGGCGAAGCGGGGGTCGAGGAAGACACCGCGGATGGCGGCGCCGAGCGCCGTGCCGCCCGGTTCCCGGGTCATGAGAACCGGCACCCCGGAGGCCTCCAGCCAGGCGGCCGCGCGCTCGAGGTGGGTGGACTTGCCGCTGCCGTCGAGCCCCTCGAAGGTGATGAATCGCGCCACGCCGGCGAAAGCTAGCACGCTAGACTTCCCCGCCATGCCCGAGCTCGCGACCATCGGCACGCCGCTCTTCTGGACCGTCTTCCTGCTCGGCGTCGGCGCGATCCTGGTCCTCGACCTCGGCGTGCTCAACCGCAAGGCCCACGTGGTCCGGCCGCGCGAGGCGCTGCTCTGGGTCGGCCTCTGCGTGACGCTCGCGGCGCTCTTCGCGGCCTGGCTCTTCTGGCGCTTCGGCAGCCGGGTGGGGCTCGAGTTCGTGACCGGCTACCTGATCGAATACGCCCTCTCGGTCGACAATCTGTTCGTCTTCCTGGTCGTCTTCTCGTACTTCTCGGTACCGCCGCAGTTCCAGCACCGGGTGCTCTTCTGGGGCATCGTCGGCGCCCTGGCTCTGCGCGCCATCTTCATCCTGGTGGGCGCCGCCCTGCTGGCGAAGTTCCACTGGATGATCTACGTCTTCGGCGGCTTCCTGGTGATCACCGGCATCAAGCTCCTGCTCGCCGGCGACGACAACGTCGACCCGGAGAAGAACCCGGTCCTGCGGCTGGCCCGCCGCTTCCTCCCGGTGACTTCCACCTACCACGGGCAGAAATTCTCGGTGGTCGAGAACGGCAAGCGCTGGTTCACTCCGCTGCTGCTGGTGCTGATCGTCATCGAGGCGACCGACGTGGTGTTCGCCGTCGACTCGATTCCGGCCATCTTCGGCATCACCCGCGACCCGTTCATCGTCTTCACGTCGAATATCTTCGCGATCCTCGGCCTGCGCGCCCTCTACTTCCTCCTCCACGACTTCATGGGGCGTTTTCACTACCTCAAGTACGGCCTCGGACTGGTGCTCGCCTTCGTCGGCGCGAAGATGGTCGGGAGCGCCTGGTTCAAGGTGCCGATCGGCATCTCGCTCGGGGTCATCGGCACGCTGCTGGCCGGCTCGGTGGCCGTTTCGTGGCTCTTCCCGCCGCGCGGCGGCGAGAGCGCCGGTCAGAACCAGGCGTAGAGGAAGAGGCCGAGCAGCAGCCGGTAGATCACGAACACCGTCAGCGGCCGCGACCGCACCCAGGCGAGCAGCGCGGCGATGACCAGGTAGCCGGCGACCGCCGAGACGCCGATTCCGATCGCCACCGAGGAGGCCGACAGGCCGACGATCTCACCGCGCGCGAAGTCGAGCGCCTGCTTGGCGGCGACCAGGATGCCGATCGGGATCGCCAGCAGGAAGGCGAAGCGCGCCGCCGCCTCGCGCGTCAGCCCGAGGGCGAGCGCCGCGGTCATCGTGACCCCCGAGCGCGATGTGCCGGGCACCAGCGCGAGTGCCTGGGCGCAGCCGATCAGCAGCCCCCGGCGGCGTGAGACGGCGCCGACCGGCAGCTCCCGCCGGCCCAGGCGGTCTGCCAGACCGAGCAGCAGTCCGTAGACGATCGCCGTCGTCGCGATCAGCCGCGGATCGCGGCCGTAGGTCGAGATCCAGTCCTTGACCAGCAATCCGGCGAGGCCGGCCGGGATCGTCCCCCAGACCAGCGCCCAGGCGAGCCGCGCCTCCGGCGCACAGGCGCCGCCCCCGCCGCGCCGGAAGCTGGCGGCGAAGCCCCTCACGATCCCCGCCACGTCACGGCGAAAGTAGGCCAGCACGGCGATCATCGTGCCGGTGTTGGTGGCGATGTCGAACTCGAGCCCCTGGTCGCTCCAGCCGAGCAGGCGGGGCAGCAGGATGAGGTGGCCCGACGAGGAGATCGGCAGGAACTCGGTCGCCGCCTGGACGAGCGCGAGGACGATGGCCTGGAGCGGCGTCACGGCGCGCGATCCTACGCCAGGGCCGCGGTTGATAGAGTCGCCAGCCCGCATGAAGGGAATCGTTCTCGCCGGGGGCTCCGGCACGCGCCTCTATCCGGTGACTCGCGGCGTTTCGAAGCAGCTGCTGCCGGTCTACGACAAGCCGATGGTCTACTACCCGCTCTCCTCGCTGATGCTGGCGGGGATCCGGGAGATCCTCGTCATCTCGACCCCGCAGGATCTGCCCGGATTCGAGCGCCTGCTCGGCGA
The DNA here is from genome assembly GCA_964471955.1 of uncultured Thermoanaerobaculia bacterium. Classification (GTDB taxonomy): domain Bacteria; phylum Acidobacteriota; class Thermoanaerobaculia; order Multivoradales; family JAGPDF01; genus JACTMI01. The sequence continues at coordinate 3,590 of CAYYIK010000016.1, forward strand.
CGGCTCGGATTTCGGCATCTCGCTCGCCTACGCCGAGCAGCCGCGGCCCGAGGGGCTCGCCCAGGCCTTCCGCATCGGCAGGGACTTCGTCGGCGGCGACCGCGTCGCCCTGGCGCTCGGCGACAACATCTTCTACGGCCACGGCTTCCCCGAGCAGCTGCGCGAGGCCGCCGCGGCGACCGCGGGAGCCACCGTCTTCGCCTACCACGTGCGCGATCCCGAGCGCTACGGAGTCGTCGAGCTCGACTCGGCCGGGCGCGCCATCTCGCTCGAGGAGAAGCCGGCGGCGCCGCGCTCGTCGTGGGCGGTGACCGGCCTCTACTTCTACGACAACCGGGTGCTCGACATCGCCGCCGGGCTCGCCCCCTCGCCACGCGGTGAACTCGAGATCACCGACGTCAACCGCGCCTACATGGCGACGGGAGAGTTGCGGGTCGCGCGCCTCGGACGGGGGATCGCCTGGCTCGACACAGGCACTCACGAGTCGCTGCTCCAGGCGGGCGAGTTCATCGCCGCGGTCGAGCAGCGCCAGGGGCTGAAAGTCGCCTGCCTCGAGGAGATCGCCCTGCGCGCCGGCTGGCTCGGCGCCGACCGCGTGCTCGGCCTCGCCGATGGCCTCGGACGCACCGACTACGCGGACTACCTGCGCCGGGTCGTGGCCGAGGCGGCGGAGGGCGGGTGAAGCTCTCCGACACGCCGTTGCCCGGGGTGCGACTGGTCGAGCCGCGCGTCCACCGGGACGAGCGCGGCTTCTTCCTCGAGGTCTTTCACGCCGGCAAGTTCGCCGCGCTCGGCCTCGACGTCGCCTTCGTCCAGGACAACCATTCGCTGTCGCGGCGCGGCACGCTGCGCGGCCTGCACACGCAGACGGCGGACCCGCAGGGCAAGCTGGTGCGCTGCACGGAAGGGGAGATCTTCGACGTCGCGGTCGACATCCGGCGCGGCTCGCCGACCTTCGGGAGCTGGTTCGGCACCGTCCTGTCGGCGGAGAACTTCCGCCAGCTCTGGATACCGCCCGATTTCGCGCACGGCTTCTGCGTGCTCTCCGACCGCGCCCAGGTCGAGTACAAGTGCACGACGCTCTACCGCCCCGAGGCCGATCTCTCGATCGCCTGGAACGACCCGCGGATCGCCGTCGACTGGCCGATCGCCAACCCGATCCTGTCGGAGAAGGACGCCGCGGCACCGCGCCTCGCCGAGCTCGCCGACCGGCTGCCCCGGTTCACCGCCGGGGCCGGCTGACCGGCCGGAACCGCCCGGATGCCCGCTCCCCTCAGCCGCCGCGATCTCGATCAGCTCGCGGCCGCCGGCATCGGGGCCGCGGAGGCCGACCGCCAGCTGGCGCTGCTGGCCAGGCCGCCGGCGCCGATTCGCCTGGCGCGCCCCTGCACCGTCGGCGACGGGATTCTGCAGCTGACCGCCCGGCGCGAGGAGGAGCTCGCCCGGCTCGGCGCCGCGGCGCGCGACGCCGGTCGCCTCGGCAAGTTCGTCCCCGCCTCCGGCGCCGCCACCCGGATGTTCGCCGCGCCGACCGCGGCACGCGAGCGCGGCCTGACCGCCTCGCGCCAGCGGCTCGTCGCCGCGGCGGCGGCAGGCGACGC
>CAYYIK010000016.1:5290-45253 GCA_964471955.1 uncultured Thermoanaerobaculia bacterium
GAGCTGCTGCTGCGTCCCGCCGGACACGGCGCGCTGCTCGGCAACCTCGCGGCGACCGGCGGGGATCTGGTGGTGATCAAGAACATCGACAACGTCCTGCCGTGCGCCCGGCATGCCGAGATTGCCCGCTGGAAGCTGATTCTCGCCGGCCTGGCCGCCGAGCAGCTCGCCGCGGCGTCCGACCGCGAGGCGCTGCGGCCGCTGCGCGTCTGCGGCGTGGTCGCCAACTCCGGCGAACCGGGTGGCGGGCCGTTCTGGGTCACCGGCGAGGACGGCGCCACGACGCCGCAGATCGTCGAAGCTTCGCAGGTGGCCGCCGGGGACCCCGCGCAAGTCGGCATCTTCGCCGCGGCCACCCACTTCAACCCGGTCGACCTCGTCGCCGCTCTGCGTCGCCCGGACGGCGGCGCCTGGGAGCTCGGCGATTTCGTCGATGCGCGCACCGCCTTCGTTTCCACCAAGACGGACGGCGGCCGGCCTCTGCGCGTGCTCGAGCGGCCGGGACTGTGGAACGGCGCGATGGCCGGCTGGCGGACCCTCTTCGTCGAGGTGCCCGCCGCGACCTTCGCGCCGGTCAAGACCGTCCTCGATCTGCTGCGCCCGGAGCACGCGACCTCCGGCTGACGCTGTCACCCCCCCGCGAGGGAGAGCCGGCCCGCCCCGCGGGCCGGTTGCCCCCCCGGAGCCCGGCGGTTACGATCCGCTTCGCTTGGGCCGAGGCCGGAGGATCGATGGCGCGCATTTTCGTACCGCAGGAGACCCGCACGGGTGAGCATCGCGTGGCAGCCGTGCCGGAGACGGTCAAGAAGCTCGTGGCAGCCGGATTCGAAATCGAAGTGCAGCGCGGCGCGGGCTCGGCGGCCGGTCACACGGATGCCGACTACGAGGCCGCCGGCGCCAGCCTGGTCGCCTCGGCGCCCGCCGCGATGGCGAGCGCCGACCTGGTGATCCGGGTCGCGCCGCCGACCGACGACGAAGCCGGCGCCCTGCGTTCCGGCTCGATCCTCGTCTCGCTGCTCGACCCCTACCGCAACCTCGGCCAGGTCCGCCGCCTCGCCGAGCGCGGCGTGTCGGCCTTCGCCATGGAGCTGGTGCCGCGCACGACGCGCGCCCAGGCGATGGACGTCCTCTCTTCGCAGGCGTCGATCGCCGGCTACAAGGCGGTGCTGCTCGCCGCCGGCCGGCTCGGCAAGTACTTCCCGCAGCTGATGACGGCGGCCGGAACCATCCAGCCGGCGCGCGTCGTCGTGCTCGGCGCCGGCGTCGCCGGCCTCCAGGCCCTCGCCACGGCCCGCCGTCTCGGCGCCATCGTCGAAGTCTCCGACGTGCGCGCCGCGGTCAAGGAGCAGGTCGAATCGCTCGGCGGCCGTTTCATCGACCTGCCCGAGATGGGCTCGGCCGAGGGGACCGGCGGCTACGCGAAGGAGGTCACCCGGGAGTTTCTCGACCGCCAGCGCGAGATCCTCACCGAGCGCATCGCCCACGCGGACGTGGTCATCACGACGGCACAGGTGCCCGGGCGCAAGGCGCCCGTGCTGTTGACCCGCGCCATGGTCGAACGGATGCGCCCGGGCTCGGTCGTGGTCGATCTGGCCGCCTCGACCGGCGGCAACTGCGAGCTGACCGAGGCCGATCGCGACGTCCGTCACGGCGGCGTGCTCATTCTCGGCCCGTCCAACCTCGCCGCCGAGCTCGCCCACGACGCCAGCCTGCTCTACGCGCGCAACGTCTTCAATCTGCTCAAGCTGTTGTGGAAAGACAAGCAGCTCTCCGTGCCGCTCGAGGACGAGGTAGTGGCCGGCACCCTGCTGACTCACGAGGGGAAGGTCGTTCCGCCGGCGATCGCCGCCCTGCTCGCCGACACCGCCGTCCGCGCCTGACGCGCGCGCCGGCCGGGCGCCGGCGGGTCGCGCTGTCCCGTTCCGCCACCCTTTCCGGGTAGCAGGGGGCGAGGAGCCTCCCATGACCCGCACCGGTCCTGCAGTCACGCTTCTGATCGTCTCCCTGGCCCTCGGGGCAAGCGGCGAGATCCGCGCCCAGGTTCCGGGCACCCTCGACACGAGCTTCGCTGCCGGCGGCCTGCGCCGGGTCGACGTCCGGGTGGGCGGCGCGCCGCGCTCGAACAACGCCACCGGCCTGCTGGTCCAGGCCGACGGCAGGATCGTTCTCGGCGGCGCCGCGACGACGAACGATATCGGCGCCCAGCGCATGGTCGCCGTGCGCCTGACGGCGAACGGCGACCTCGACAGTTCGTTCAGCGGCGACGGCATCGCGGCGATCGATGGCTACCCCGACGGCGAAGGGATGGCCCGCTTCTTCGAAGGCCGGGTCGCCCCCGCCCCTTCCGGCGGCGTCTACCTCTTCAACGAGGTCTACGACGGCTTCTGCTGCGCCGCCTGGTCGCTCGCCCGCTTCAACGCCAGCGGCGGGCTGGTCGCGGGTTTCGGCGAGGCGGGCCTGGTGACCTCCGGGGGGTTCGACTACGCCACGACCGGCGACGTCGCCTCCCGGGCCGACGGCCGCGTCCTCGTCTTCTGGGACTTCAACGACGAAGGGGGACCGATCCCCGACCAGCAGTGGGTGATCGAGCAGTTCACCGCGACGGGCGCCCCCGACGGCGGTTTCGGCGAGGGCGGCGCGCGCATAGTCGGCTTCGACATCGGCGACTCGTGGGAGGACTACAGCCACGCCATGGCCCTGCAGCCCGACGGCAGTGTGCTGGCGAGCGGCCTGGCGGACGTCGGCACGGGCGATCTCGACATCGACTTCGCCATCGCCCGGCTGACGGCCACCGGGGCGCTCGACGCCTCCTTCAGCGGCGACGGCAAGCGCACGCTCGGATTCGGCGGCGATGACGAGGAGGCGCTCGCCGTGACCTCCGACGCGCGGCGGCGCATCGTCGTCGCCGGCGTCTCGAACGGCGACTGCGCGATCGCGCGACTCCTTCCCGACGGCAGCCTCGACCCGTCGTTCTCGGGCGACGGCAAGCTCACCTTCTCCTTCGCCGCGGACGCCGGCGGCGCATTCGACCAGATCTTCGGCCTGGTGCCGCAGGGAGACGGCAGACTCATCGTCGTCGGCCGCGCCACCACGACCGCGGGAACCGGCCGCCGGGTCGGCGTGGCGCGGCTGAACGAAGACGGCTCGTTCGATTCGACCTTCTCGAGCTTCGCGGGCCGGCCGGGGCGGCGGATCTTCGACTGGGCGACCGGCACCGGTACCGTCTCGGTCGGACGCGCCGTCGCGCTCGCCGGAGACGGCCGCATCGTCCTCTCCGGTGGCGCCGAGCGTGCCCCGGGGGACATGGATTTCTTCGCCGCGCGCCTCCACAACGACTACATCTTCGCCGACGGCTTCGATCGGGGCGGCTTCGGCGCCTGGTCGAGCCACGATGGTTGAGGCCCCGAGCCGGCTGCGAGGGGGAGAACACCCGTAGAATCGGGATCCGGTCGTCGAACCGGACTCCCCTCCCGAGGTCACCATGAACCGTCCCGTCGCCGCGCTCCTCCTCGCTGCTCTCGCCCTCTGCGCCACTCCCGGATCCACGCAGGCGCCCGGTACGCTCGATCCAGGCTTCGGCACCGCCGGCAAGGCCGTGGTCGACGTTCCGATCGGCGGCAATCCCCGCAGCAATATCGCCTTCGACGTGGCGATCCAGGCCGATGGCCGGATCGTGATGTCGGGCTCGGCCTCGCTGATCGGAGGGGCGACCGGGCCGGAGCGCATGGTCGCCGTTCGCCTGCTCGCCGGCGGGGGTCCGGACGGCTCCTTCGGCACCTCGGGCATCGCCCGCATCGACGGCAATCCGGGCGGTTCGGACAACACCCGCTACTACGACGGCCGGGTCGAGCTCGCCCCGGGCGGCGGTCTCTTTCTCTTCCACGGCACGGACGCCAACCCGGTCGGCTGGGTGCTGGCGAAGCTGACCGCGGCCGGCGGACTCGACTCCACTTTCAGCGGCGACGGCCGGGTGATCGTTTCGGCCGCCGACCTCGGCGCCGGCGACATCGCCATCCAGCCGGACGGCAGGCCGATCGTGCTCGACGACTTCCTGGACACGGCGCCGAACCCCGACCATCAGCAGATGACCGTGAGTCGCCGCCTCGTCAGCGGAGGACCGGACACGAGTTTCGGCGACGAGGGGTTTCGCAACGTGCAGTTCGATCTCGGCACGCTGCGCAACGACTGGGCCCGCGTGGCCCTGCTGCAACCCGACGGCAGGATCCTGGTCGGCGGCCGCGCCGAAGCTTCGGCGTCGAACTCCGACTTCGCCCTGGCGCGCCTCACGGCCGGCGGCGACCTCGATGCGACCTTCGGCGGCGGCGACGGCAAGGTGACGCTCTCGTTCGACCTGCCGATAGGCAACTATGACGAGGCCCGCGCCCTGGCGGTCGACGACCGCGGCCGGATCTGGATCGGCGGCATCGCCGGCGACGGCAGCAGCAACAACGAGGCGGCTCTCGCCCGACTGCTGCCGAACGGCACGCCGGACCCGGGCTTCTCCGGCGACGGCAAACTGACCTTCAGCTTCAACGCTCCGGCGAACGCTTCCTGGGACCAGATCTTCGGTCTCGCCCTGCAGGGGGACGGACGCGTGCTCGCCGCCGGCCGGGCGACCAACGCCACGGGCGGCGGCCGCTGGTTCGGCGTGGCGCGCATCCGCGAAGACGGCACGCTGGACCCGACCTTCGCCGGCGACGGCACGACGGCGTTCAACACCGCCTCCGGCAGCGGCTCGATCTCGGTGGGCCGGGCCGTCGCGCTCGCCGCGGACGGACGCATCCTGGTCGTCGGCGGCGGCGAGACCGCACCGCAGGACATGGCCTTCGTTGCCGCGCGACTGCACAATGACTACATCTTCGCCGACGGGTTCGAGCTGGGCTCGACGGCGGACTGGAGCCTGCTCGTCGACTGAACCGCCCGCTGCGGCGGTTGCCGCTCTCCCGGCCCGGGGCTACACTTCCGCCGCTTCGTCATGGCGGTGGAGCGGCGACGGGAGGCGCGATGGGCCAGCAAGACGTCAGGGAACTCGAGCCCGAAAGCCTGCGCGCCTTCACCCGCCACCTGCTCGCCGATCTGCGCGCCCTCGAGGTGATGCTGCAGCGCGGCGCCCTCGAGAGCGGGGTGCGGCGGATCGGCGCCGAACAGGAGCTCTTCCTGCTCGACAGACGCTTCCGGCCAGCGCCCATCGCGCTCGCCATGATCGACCAGCTCGACGACCCGCACTTCACCACCGAAGTGGCGCGCTTCAACCTGGAGTTCAACACCGACCCGCTCGATTTCGGCGGCGACTGCCTTTCGCACCTCGAGGCGCAGCTCGGCGAGCTCACCGGCAAGGCGCGCGTCGCCGCGCACGCGCTCGACTCCGAGGTCGTGTTGACCGGCATCCTGCCGACCATCGACATCTCGGACCTGACGCTCGAGAACATGACTCCGAAGCCGCGCTACTTCGCCCTCAACGAGGCGATGCGGCGCCTGCGCGGCAAGGACTGGGAGTTCTACATCAAGGGAGCCGACGAGCTGATCATCCGCCACGACAGCGTCATGGTCGAGGCCTGCAACACCAGCTTCCAGCTCCACTACCAGGTCGGCCCGGAGGAGTTCGCGCCGCTGTACAACGTCACCCAGGCGGTGGCGGCTCCGGTTCTGGCGGCGGCCTGCAACTCCCCCCTGCTGTTCGGCCGCCGCCTCTGGCGCGAGACGCGCATCGCGCTGTTCCAGCAGTCGGTCGACCACCGGGCCGCCGGCCTCCACCTGCGCGAGCAGGCGCCGCGCGTCTCCTTCGGCCGGCGCTGGGTCGACGAATCCGTGCTCGAGATCTTCCGCGAGGACATCACGCGCTTCAAGGTGCTGCTCTCGGCCGAGATCGAGGAGGACTCGCTCGGCCGGCTGGCCGCCGGCGAGGTCCCGTCCCTGCAGGCTCTGCGTCTGCACAACGGCACGATCTACCGCTGGACCCGCCCCTGCTACGGCGTGATGGGCGGCAGGCCGCACCTGCGCATCGAGAATCGCATCCTTCCGGCCGGCCCCACGGTGCTCGACGAGATGGCCAACGCCGCCTTCTGGTTCGGGCTGCTGTCGGGCATGTCGCGCATCTGGCCCGACATCCGGCGGGTGATGGAGTTCGACACCGCGCACGAGAACTTCGTGGCCGCGGCGCGACTCGGGCTGCGCGCCCAGTTCGGCTGGCCGGGCCATCAGCAGGTGCCGGCCGACGAGCTCATTCTCGAGGAACTGCTGCCGCTGGCGCGCGAGGGGCTGGCGGCGCGCGGCATCGCCGCCGCCGACTCCGACCGCTACCTCGGCGTGCTCGAGGAGCGCGTGCGCAGCCGGCAGACCGGATCCCAATGGCAGCTCGACTCGTTCGCGGCGCTGCGCGAACAGGGAGGACGCGCCGAGCGCCTGGCGGCGATCACCGCGGCGACGATCGAGAACCAGACGCTGGGCGAGCCGGTTCACCGCTGGCCGGTGGCCAGCCTCGAGCACGCCGGCGGCTGGGAAAAGCACTACGCCCGCATCGAGCAGTTCATGACCACCGACCTGATCACCGTCGGTCCGGACGAGGGCGTCGAACTGGTCGCCAACCTGATGAAGTGGAAGAAGATCCGCCACGTGCCGGTGGAGGACTCCGGTCACCAGCTGATCGGCGTCGTGTCGCAGCGCTCGCTGATCGCGCTGCTGGCCGATCGCTCGGCCGACCTCGGCAAGGGTCCGGTGCCGGTGCGCGAGGTGATGTCGACCGACATGGTCACCGTCGCGCCCGAGACGCCGACCCTGGAGGCGATCCGGCTGATGCGCCAGCACCGCGTCGGCAGCCTGCCGGTGCTCAAGGACGGCCGGCTGGTCGGCATCGTCACCGAATTCGACTTTCTCAAGATCGCCGGTCAGTTGCTCGAGAAGGAGCTGCGCGGCCAGGTGGCGCCCCCGGCCTGAGCCGGCGGCGCGGCGGCCTCAGTCGCCCAGTTCGCGGATCAGCCGTTCGAGCGCCGCGCGCTCGGCCGGATCGAGCTCGGATCGCAGGGCGGCGCGGAACGCCTCGCGCGCCCGCTCCCGGTCTCCCGTCTGCATCGCCAGGGCACCGAGCGTCTTCCACCAGTCGGCGCGGCCGGCCCCGAGGCGCACCAGCGACTCGTAATCGACCAGCGCTTCGCGCGGCCGGCCGAGGGCGAACGCGGCGCGCGCGGCATTCTCGAGCGCCACCGGGTCGGTCGGGTCGCGACGGGCGGCCTCGCGGAAGTCGGAGAGCGCGGCCTCGAGCTGTCCCGCCTCGGCACGCGCCGTGCCGCGTTCGAGAAAGAGCGGCGCCGCGTGGGCGCCGGCCGCCGCGGCGGCGTCGAGAACGGCGAGCGCCTCGGCGGCCTTTCCGCCCTCGCGCAGGTGCCGCGCCAGCCGGGCCGCGGAGACCGCGTCGGCCGGGTCGAGCACGAGGGAGCGGCGCAGCTCGCGCTCGCCTTCGGCCGGTTGCCCGAGCTCGAGCAGCAGGGCGCCGAGGTTGGCGGCCGGCACCGGCGAGCGCGGGTTCTCCTCGCCGGCCCGCCGGAAGAGGGCGACCGCCTCCCGGCCTCGCCCGAGGTCGCGCAGGCACTGGCCGGCCAGGGTGAGGGCCGGGAAGTTGCCCCGGTCCTCGCGCGCGATGCGCTGCAGGGGACGCAGCGCCTCTTCGCAATGCCCCTGCTGGACGAGCGCGGCGGCCGCATGCAGGTCGCGCGCGACGTCCAGCCGGTCACGCGGATCCGGCAGCTGGCGGGACACGGCTCCGCCCGAGCCGCCCCCGGAAAGGTAGCCGAGACTGGCGAGCTGGCGCGCCTGCTCCTCGCTCAGTCCGCCGCCGGCCTCGACGGTCGGTTCGAGCCCCTCACCGGCCGCTGCCAGGAGACGCTCGAGGCGAGCCTGCCAGAACGCGACCAGCTGTGGCTCGTCGGCCGCCACGTCGCGCCGCGCCGCCGCTTCGACATCGAGACGGAAAAGCGCCGGGCGGGGCGCCTGGAGAAAGAAGGCGCGCCCGTCCGAGAGCGAACGCAGCGGGTACCATTTGTAGGCGAAGAAGGGGAGGAAGCTCTCGCTGTACGAGACGCGCCCGCAGACGCCGGCGGGCTCGGCCGGCAGCAGGGGCTCACCGTCGAGTCCGTCGGGTACCGGGAGACCGGCGAGCCGGAGCAGCGTCGGCGCCACGTCGGCGGTGCGCACCAGGCAGGGCGCCACGGCGCCCACCGGCACCCCGGGGCCCGCCAGCAGCAGCGGCACCCGCCGGGCGCCGGCACCGAGCAGCAGGCCGTGCGACGTCTCGCCCTCGTCCCCCAGCATCTCGCCATGATCGCCGACGACCGCCACCACGGTCTCCGCGGGAAGGGCGGCGAGCAGGCGGCCGAGTTCGGCGTCCATGAAGGCGATCTCGCCGTCGTAGAGCCGGTGCGGTCCGGTCGCCGCGTCGGCGAAGCGGGTCGGGGGCCGGTACTCCTCGTGGGGATCGAAGTAGTGCACCCAGAGAAACAGCGGTCCGCGCCGCTCGGCGAGACGGGCGAGCGCCCGGTCGGTCGTCGCGTCGGCCCGTCGCTCGGCCACCTCCGTGGCCGCCGCGGCGCCGGCGCCCAGGTCGTCGTCGTAGGTGGCGAACCCCTGGGCAAGGCCGTGGCGGCGCGCCAGAACGACTGCGGACACCACGGCCGCGGTATCCCAGCCGGCGGCGGCGAAGAGTTCGGCGAGCGTCTCGAAGCCGCCGTCGAGCGTGAAGGTCCCGTTGTCGCGCACCCGGTGGCGGGGCGGCAACAGCCCGGTGAGGATCGTCGCGTGGGAGGGCAGGGTGATCGGCGCCGCGGTGTCGCAGCGCTCGAAGCGCGTGCCGCGCGCCGCCAGCGCATCGAGCATCGGCGTCCGCGCGTGAGGGTGGCCCCAGGCGCCGAGGTGGTCGGCCCGCGTCGTGTCGAGCGTCACCAGGACGACGTCGGGGCGCGGTGGCGGGGCGGCGGCGGCCGGGACCGCGGCGAGGGCGAGGGCGAGAAGCCCGGTGACCGGGGGGCGCACGACGGGCGAGTCTAGCTCCGTCGGAACGGCGTTCCGGTCCGAGTGAAGTAGGCCATTGACAGCCGGCGGAACGCCGTTCTAGCTTCGCGCCAGCTTCTCACTCGCTTCTCTGTCTCTTCGGAAGACTCGCCGGATCCGCGCAATGGATCCGGGCGTGCGTGCCCCGCGGCCGTCGCGCGGCACCCCCTCGCCCGGCGCGGCCCCCCGGTGCGTCCTCCATGCGTTGGCGCCGCCCGACCGGTCGGCGCGCCCTGGAAGGAGGTCGCGAATGTCCACGCCACCCCACCGCAGGTACCTGCCCGTCCTCGCCCTCGCGGCGATGCTCGTGGCCGCCACTACGGCGGACGCGCAGGTGATGAAGCGCACCCAGGGGGGACTCGAGTCGCTCGCCGTCGCCAGCGACCGGTTCGCCCCGACCGGTGACGTTCTCGCGCTCGACGACGCCCGCCACGCGCTTTCGCTCGAAGCCGAGCTCGGCCTCGACGAGTTCTCGCGTGCCGTCGGCGGCCAGTGGGTCGCCCACGTCGACGGTCGCACCGGCCGAATCTCCAACATCGACGGCTCCGGCATCGCGTGGATCCCCGGCCACGGCAACTCGCTCTCCGGCGGCCCCGAGCCGACCCTGGCGCTGCTCGACCGCTACGCGCGGGATCTCGCGCGCGGCCTCGCCAAGACGCTCGGCGTCGACCCCGACTCGCTGGTGCTCAACTCCGGGCGCTCCGGCCACCCCGCTCCTCACCTCTGGTTCGTCGACTACGACGTGACCGCCGGAGGCCGCGTCATCGAGGGCGCCCGCGTCGTCTTCATCGTCAACAGCGGCAACCTGATCTCGATCGGTACCGAGAATCTGCCGGCGTACGGAACCCGCGCGCCGGAGGCCCGCATCGACACCGCCGCGGCGCTCGACATCCTCGCCAAGCACGTCGGCGGACTCACCCTCGACGACGAGTGGGTCGACTCCGGATCCTTCCGGATCCTGCCCGCCAACGGCACGGACGACCGCTTCGCGGATCGCTTCGAGGCCGGCTCCGGACGCGGCCTGGTCGGCGTCTGGCAGTTCGTCTTCCGCCGCCCCGGCGAGATCGGCACCTGGCGCGGCCGGGTCGACGCCGAAACCGGCGAGCTGATCGACTTCCGCGACATCAACGACTACGGCTCGATCACCGGCGGCGTCTATCAGAGCGACCGGCCGGCCACCGAGCGCGTCCTGCCGATGCCGTTCGCCAACTACGGCACCAGCGCCTACGCCAACTCGGCCGGCATCTTCAGCGGCACCAGCGGCACGACGACGCTCAACGGCCAGTACATCGCGATCACCGACAGCTGCGGGTCGATCTCGAAGGCCGCGGACGCCTCGGGCGCCATCGCGCTCGGCAGCTCGAGCGGCACCGACTGCACGACCCCCGGCACCGGCGGCTCCGGCAACACGCACGCCGCCCGCACCCAGTTCTACAACCTCAACCGGGCCAAGGAAGTGGCGCGCGGCTGGCTGCCCTCCAACTCCTGGATCAACGCCAAGCTCACCGCGCGCGTCAACCTGAATCAGACCTGCAACGCCTACTGGAACGGCTCGACGGTGAGCTTCTTCCGCTCGGGCGGCGGCTGCGCCAACACGGGTGAGCTCCCCGGCGTCTCGCTCCACGAGTACGGCCACGGCCTCGACTCGAACGACGGCAACGGCTCGTCGCCGGAGAACGGCACGGGCGAGACCTACGGCGACTTCACGGCCGCCCTGGTCACCCACAACTCCTGCGTCGGCAACGGCTTCCTCGGCAGCTCGAACTGCGGCGGCTACGGCGACGCCTGCACCTCCTGCTCGGGCGTGCGCGACATCGACTGGGCCAAGCGCGTCTCCAACACGCCGCACACGGTGGCCAACTTCACCCAGACCCGCTGCCCCACCTCGTCGAGCGGCTACGTCGGCCCCTGCAACCGCGAGGGTCACTGCGAGTCCTACATCGGTTCCGAGTCGCTCTGGGACCTGGCCATGCGTGACATGCCCGGCGCCGGCACCGGCGCCGCCTGGACGGTCGTCGACCGTCTCTGGTACCTGTCGCGCTCGACCGGCACCAAGTCGTTCCAGTGCACGACGAGCGGCACCTGGACCTCGAACGGCTGCAACACCGGCAGCCTGTTCAAGATCTTCCGCGCCGTCGACGACGACAACGGCAACCTGGCCGACGGCACGCCGCACGGCGGCGCCATCGCGGCGGCGTTCAACCGTCACGGCATCGCCTGCACCACCGACGCCGGCTGGAACGTCACCAACGCGGCGGTAACGCCGCCGGCCACGCCGAACCTGACGGTTTCCGCCGGCAACAACTCGGCCGCGCTGTCGTGGAGCGGCTCGTCGGGCGTCTACGACGTCTACCGCAACGAGACGGGCTGCAACGCCGGCTTCACCAAGGTGGCCAACAACGTCTCCTCGACCAGCTACACCGACAGCGCGGTGGCCAACGGCCTGACCTACTACTACCAGGTCGTCGCCCATCCCTCCTCGACCGAGGCCGCGGCCTCGGCGCCCTCGACCTGCCGCACGGTGACGCCGACCGGCGGTTCCTGCACGCCGCCCGCGGCGCCGACCGGGGTCTCGGCCTCGGCGACCTCGCAGACGGCGGCCACGGTGACGTGGTCGGCCGCCTCCGGAGCCACCTCCTACAAGATCTTCCGCTCGACGACGAGCGGCAGCGGCTACAGCCAGGTGGGCACCTCGTCGACGACCTCGTTCGCCGACTCCGGTCTCGCCTGCAACACCACCTACTACTACGTGGTGACCGCGTCGAACGGCAGCTGCGACTCGGGCAACTCGACGCAGGCCTCGGCCACGACCCAGACCTGCTCGGGCGGCAACGTGCTCTCCAAGGGCGTGCCGGTCACCGGCATCTCGGGTGCCTCGGCCAGCCAGCAGTACTGGACGATGACCGTCCCGGCGGGAGCGACGAACCTGTCGTTCCAGATCTCCGGCGGCACGGGCGACGCCGACATGTACGTCCGCTTCGGCTCGCAGCCGACCACCTCGACCTACGACTGCCGGCCCTACCTCAACGGCAACAGCGAAACGTGCTCCTTCAGCACGCCGCAGGCCGGCACGTACCACGTGATGCTGCGTGGCTACTCGGCCTACTCGGGCGTCTCCCTGGTCGGCAACTACACCGATCCGACGACCTGCACGCCGCCCGCGGCGCCGTCCGGGGTGTCGGCTTCGGCGACTTCGCAGACGGCCACCAGCGTCTCCTGGAGCGCCGCCTCCGGAGCGACGTCGTACAAGATCCTCCGCTCGACGACGAGCGGCAGCGGCTACAGCCAGGTCGGCACCGATGCGGCGAGTCCGTTCGCCGATTCCGGCCTGACCTGCAACACGACGTACTACTACGTCGTGCGCTCGTCCAACGGCACCTGCGACTCGGGCAACTCGGCGCAGGCCTCCGCCACCACCCAGGCCTGCTCGGGCGGCAACGTGCTGTCCAACGGCGTCCCGGTCACCAATCTCTCGGGCGCCACCGGCAGCGAGACGTTCTGGACGATGACCGTCCCGGCGGGAGCGACGAACCTGTCGTTCCAGTCGTCGGGCGGCAGCGGTGACGCCGACATGTACGTCCGCTTCGGGTCCGCGCCGACCACGTCGACCTACGACTGCCGGCCGTACCTGAGCGGCAACAACGAGACATGCAGCTTCGCCACGCCGCAGGCCGGCACCTACCACGTGATGCTGCGTGGCTACGCGGCCTACTCCGGGGTTTCGCTGGTCGGCAGCTACTCCACCGGGCCGACCTGCAACAACCTCAGCGACGTCGAGCCGAACAACAGCCGGACGGCGCCGCAGACGGTCTCCGGGGCCTGCAACCAGATCTCGGGTACCTTCCTCAACGACTCCTCCACCATGAAGGAGGATTTCTTCGCCGTCAGCCTGCCGGCCGGTCGCACCGTGACCGCGCTGCTCAACGGACTGTCGGTCGACTACGACCTGTACCTCTACAACTCGGTCTCCGGTTCGGCGGTGGCCAGCTCGACCAACGGCGGATCGAACGCCGATCAGGCCTCGTGGACGAACAGCGGCTCCTCGGCCGTCACCGTCTACGTGCGCGTCTACCGCTACTCCTCGACGCGCACCACCTATCAGCTGAAGATCAGCTACTGACCCGGCGCCCGTACGCCGGGCGCAGTACCCGGCCCCCGGGGCGCCCGCCCCGGGGGCTTTTTTCGCCTCCCGATCGCATACGATCCCCCGGCCGCCCCTTTCCCGGGCGCCGGGAATCCTCCATGACCTCCGCCGCCCTCGCCGAACTCGTCTCCACCGCGATCGACGCCGCGCTCGCCGCCGGCCGCGAGATTCTCGATGTCTACGCCGGACCGATCGCGGTCGAACGCAAGGACGACCTCTCCCCCCTCACCGAGGCGGACCGCCGCGCCCACCGGGCGATCGTCGGCGTGCTGGGAGGTACCGGCCTGCCGGTGCTCAGCGAGGAGGGGAGGGAGCTGCCGGCCGCCGAACGCCGGGCCTGGCCCCGCTACTGGCTGGTCGACCCGCTCGACGGCACCAAGGAGTTCGTCCGCCGCAACGGCGAGTTCACGGTCAATATCGCCCTGATGGAGCGGGTCGCCGAGCCGGCCGGCCCGGAGGGGGTGGCGGTTCCCGCCGCTGGCGTCCTGCTCGCTCCGGCCCGCGATCTTCTCTACTTCGGCTGGCGCGGGGGTGGGGCCTGGCGCCAGGAGGGCCCTCTCGCCGCCGGCGAACCCCTCCCACGCCGGCAGGCCGCGTCCCGGCGCCTGCCGGACGCCCCGCCCCGTGTCGCCTGGACGATCGTCGCCAGCCGCTCCCATCCCAGCCCCGAGACCGAGGCGTACCTTCGCGCCGCCGAGGCCGAGCACGGCGAGGTGGCCCTCACCAGCATGGGGAGCGCGCTCAAGATCTGCCTGGTCGCCGAAGGGGCGGCTGACGTCTACCCCCGGTTCGCTCCGACCATGGAGTGGGATACCGCCGCCGGCCACGCCCTCGCCCTCGAGGCGGGGCGCGACCTGATCGACCCGCGCACCGGAGAGCCGCTGCGCTACAACAAGCTCGACCTGGTCAATCCCTGGTTCGTCGTGCGCTGACCCGGCTCAGGCCGCGGGACCGGGGTCTCGCGCGGCCCGGTTGCGATAGAGCTGCGGATCGACCGCTTCGACCATCTTCTCGACGTCCAGCCGGCCCCCGAGGAAGGCGTTCATCCGCTCGGCCTCGCGTCGCGGGTCGGCCACCACGTCGGCGTAGCGCACGTCGAGCCGCTCGAGGTGAGCGGCATGGCGAAAGAGGTACTCCACCCGCCAGAGGTGGCTTTCGTAGATCTCGATCATCTGCTCGTCGCTCGCGCCGCTCTCCTCGGCGCGCCGCTCGAGCATCTTGCTCTGCGAGGCCAGCACCTCGCGCAGGTCGCGCCGCAGGAAGATCACCCGGTAGTTGTTGTCCGGGGGCAAATCCTTGAGCAGATAGGAGATGACCTTGACGACGCGGCCCCGGGACCGGCGCAGCCAGCTCTTGTCCCGGCTCTCTCCGAGCGACTTGACCCGCTCGTCCTCGAAGTACCCCTTCGGGTTGTCTTCGTCGGCCGTGCGAACCCCGTCGGCCACCGCCTCGAGCCCTCCGGCGGCGAGCATCTTCATCGCCATCGAGGTCCCCGACCGCGGCAGGCCGGAGACCACGACCACCGGCTCCCCGTGGCGCAGCCGGCGCCAGACTTTCCGAAACGTGCTTGCCATGACCCTCCCCGTCGTGCCCTGCTCTCGCTGCGTCGGCCGGATAGACTACAATGCTCCGGCTGTGCCCGCCGGCCGGCGCCGGTCACCCCCGGGTCCGCGAAGTGCGGAGCGGGGTGGCGTGACGCCGCCCGGACCTACCCCGACCACCGAACCAGGTCCGATCGGCCGTTCCGATCGCGAGGAGGACTCGGCTCTTGCCCTCTGTTTCGACACCTGCAACCTGCCGGTTCGCGCCCCGCTGGCTCCTGCTGGCGCTGCCCGTCGCTCTCGGCCTGGCCGCGACGCCGGCCGAAGCCTACGTCGGACCGGGCGCCGGCATCGCCCTGCTCTCCTCGGTCGGCGTCGTGCTGGTTACCCTGCTGCTGGCCGTCGTCTCGATTCTCGCCTGGCCCTTCCGCGCCCTCTGGCGGCTGCTGACCCTCAAGAAGACCGCCCGGCCGTGGGCGCGCCGGTTCATTTCGGTCGGCCTCGACGGCAAGGATCCGCGAATCACCGAGCGCCTGATGGCCGAGGGCAAGCTGCCCAACCTCAGCAAGCTGGCCGAGCAGGGGTGCTACCACAAGATCCGCACCACCTATCCCTCGATGACCCCGGTCGCCTGGTCGTCCTGGTCGACCGGCGTCAATCCGGGCAAGCACAACATCTTCGACTTCCTCGATCGCGACCGGAAGACCTATCTGCCGGTGCTCTCCTCGGCCGAGATCGGCGGTGTCGACAAGTTCCTGCGCCTCGGCAAGTGGAAGATTCCGCTGCGCAAGCCGGAGATCCGGCTGCTGCGCAAGTCGCGGCCGTTCTGGTCGATCCTCGGCGACTACCGGATCTGGAGCACCGTCCTGCGGGTGCCGATCACCTTCCCGCCCGACCGCTTCTACGGTGCCGAGCTGTCGGCGATGAGCGTGCCCGACCTGCTCGGCACCCAGGGGACCTTCCTGCTCTTCACCACCCGCCGCAGCGAAGCCCGGTTCAAGGAGGGCGGACAGCGGATGGAGCTCGAAGGGGGGCCGGACCGTTTCTCGACGGTGATCCGCGGACCGGAGAACGCCTTCCGCGAAGGGGATCCGCCGCTCGAGATCCCGCTCGGGATCGAGCTCGACCGCAAGGCCGGCCGGGCCGTCCTGCGCATCGACGGCGAGGAGCACGTGCTCGCCCCCCGGCAACTCACCGGCTGGATCCCGCTCACCTTCAAGGCGGCGCCGACCGTCAAGGTGAAGGGGATCACCCGCATGATGGTCACCGAGCTCGGCGAGCACTTCTCCCTCTACATGTCGCCGATCAACCTCGACCCCGAGAGCCCGGCGATGCCGATCGCGCATCCCGGCTACTACTCGACCTACATGGCCAAGAAGGTCGGCCCCTTCTCCACCCTCGGCCTCGCCGAGGACACCTGGGCGCTCAACGAGAAGGTCACCGACGACGCCACGTTCCTCCGGCAGAGCTACGACATCGACGCCGAGCGCCAGGAGATGTTCTTCGCCGCCCTCGACAAGCTCGACCGCGGCTCGCTGGCCTGCGTCTTCGACGGCACCGACCGCATCCAGCACATGTTCTGGCGCTACCTCGAGGAGGGGCACCCGGCGGGCGAAGGACGCGACACGACCGCGCATCGCGACGCCATCGAAGAGGCCTACATCCACAACGACAAGCTGGTCGGCAGGGTGATGTCGAAGCTGCGCAAGGACGACGTGCTGATGGTCCTCTCCGACCACGGCTTCACTTCCTTCCGGCGCGGTGTCAACCTCAACGGATGGCTGCTCGAGAGCGGCTACCTGGCTCTCAAGCCGGGCTGTTCGGGCTCGACCGAGTGGCTGCGCGACGTCGACTGGTCGCGGACACGCGCCTACGCGCAGGGGCTCACCGGCATCTTCCTCAATATCGCCGGGCGCGAGGGCGAGGGAATCGTCCAGCCCGGCGCCGAGGCGGCCGCGCTGCGCCGGGAGCTGATCGCGAAGCTCTCCGGTCTGCGCGACGAAGAGCGCGGCGAGATCGGGATCAACCGGGTCTACGACGCCCACGAGGTCTACGACGGCCCCTATCTGGTCAACGCCCCCGATCTCATCGTCGGCTACAACCACGGCTACCGGGTCTCCTGGGACTGCGCCACGGGCGTCGCCTCCGGCCCCCTGTTCGAGGACAATCTGAAGGCCTGGAGCGGCGACCACTGCGTCGACCCCGAGATCGTTCCCGGCGTCTTCTTCTGCAACCATCCGATCGACAAGCGCGACCCGGCGCTGATCGACATCGCTCCCACGGTGCTGCGGCTCTTCGGAATCGACGCGCCGGCCCACATGGACGGCAAGCCCCTGTTCGACAAGCCCCCCGCCACCCTCGCCGGCGCCCGCGAACGCGCCAAAGGACGTGAAGACCGTGCAGCCTGACGCCCGTCGACGTCTCCATCCGCTGGCCGGCGCTCTCGCCGCCGGCGCCCTGCTGCTGGCCGGCTGCGGCGCGGGGGAGACCCGCTCCGCCGGCCGCAACGTGCTCGTGCTCGGCTTCGACGGGCTCGACTACGACCTGACCCGCAAGCTCATGGACGAGGGGCGGCTGCCCAACTTCGCCCGCCTCGCCGAAGCGGGTGGCTTCCACAAGCTCGGCACGTCGGCCCCGCCGCAGAGTCCGGTGGCCTGGTCCGACTTCATCACCGGCACCGACGCCGGCGGGCACGGAATCTTCGACTTCGTCCATCGCGATCCGAAGACCATGGCTCCCTATCTGTCGACCAGCCGCGTGGTGGCCGACGAGGACGCCGGCGAGCCGTTCACTTTCGGTGAGTGTCAGGTGCCGACATCGGCCGGCGAGATGGAGCTGCTGCGCCACGGCACGCCGTTCTGGGAGACGCTCGAGAAGCACGGCGTCGAGACGACGGTCCTGCGCATGCCGGCGAACTTCCCCCCCTCGGGAACCGCGACCCGCGAGCTGTCGGGGATGGGAACGCCCGACGTGCTGGGCACTTACGGCACGTTCAGCTTCTACACTTCGGAGCTGTTCTTCGACGACTCCGGAATCTCCGGCGGCGAAGTGATCGAGGCCTGGCCGGAGAACGGTGTCGTGGCCAGCGAACTGGTCGGCCCCGACAATCCGTTCACGCGCAAGAAGCAGAAGGCGCGGGCACCGTTCGAAGTGCGCATCGATCCCGACGAGCCGGTCGCCAAGCTGGTGGTCGGCGACGAGGAGCGGATTCTCCAGGTCGGCGAGTGGAGCGACTGGGTGCCCGTGTCGCTCGACCTCGGCAAGTGCGGCAAGCTGATGATGACGCCCTCGATCGCGGCGATGGCGCGCTTCTACCTGAAGAGCCTCGAGCCGGAGTTCCAGCTCTACGTCTCGCCGCTCAACCTCGACCCGACCGACCCCGTGATGCCGATCTCGACGCCGCCGGACTACGCCGCCGAGCTGGCGCGGGAGTCGGGCCGCTACTTCACCCAGGGGATGCCCGAGGACACCAAGGCGCTGGAGGGGAAGATCCTCGACCGCGCCCAGTTCCTCGAGCAGGCCCGACTGAGCCGCGTCGAGATGCTCGAGCAGTACCGGCACGTGCTCGCCGACTGGAAGGGCGGCCTGCTCTTCTACTACATGGGCACCGCCGACCAGATCTCCCACGTGCTCTGGGACTCGCTCGATCCGGAGCACCCGCGCTACGACCCGGAGGTCAGTCCGGCCTTCGCCGACGCCATCCCCGAGGCTTACGTGGCGCTCGACGGCATGGTCGGCTACACGCTCGAGCATCTGCCGCCCGACACCACGCTGGTGGTGATGTCGGACCATGGCTTCACGAGCTGGCGGCGGGCCTTCAACCTCAACACCTGGCTCTGGCAGAACGGCTACCTCACCGTGCGGGACCCCGAGGCCGCCCTTGCCGCCAAGTTCTTCGGCGACGTGGTCTGGGAGAAGACGAAGGCTTACGGACTCGGCATCAACGGCCTCTACGTCAACCTCGCCGGACGCGAGAAGAACGGTTCGGTGGCCGAGAGCGAGCGGCTCGCCCTGATGGGCGAGATCCGCGACAAGCTGCTCGCCACCGTCGATCCGAAGACCGGTCAGCCGGCTGTCACCCGCGTCTATCTGCGCGAGGAGACCTTCTCCGACGGCGGCTGGCGCGACATCGGCCCCGACATCATCGTCGGCTACGCCAAGGGGACGCGCGCTTCGAGCGCCTCCTCGCTCGGCGAACTCTCGGCCGAGGTCTTCGCCGACAACGTTGACGACTGGCCGGGCGATCACCTCATGGATCACGAGACGGTCCCCGGCATTCTGCTGACCAACCGCCCCCTGGCGAAGCCCGCGCCCACCCTGCGCGACCTCGGCGGGGCGATCCTGGCCGAGTTCGGCGTCGATTCCGGCGCCGCGGCGAAATGACCGACGGGAGCCCGAGACGATGTTCGCGACGACCAAAGTGAAGCTCGACAAGGACCTGGTGGCCAAGATCAAGCGCTACGCCGACCTCGCCGGTTACTCCTCGGCCGAGGAGTTCATCACCCATGCCCTCGAGAAGGAACTTTCCAAGCTCGAGGGCGCCAAGGACGAGGAGGAGATCAAGAAGCGACTCCGCGGCCTGGGTTACATCTCCTGAGGGATCGCGGCCCGAAATGAGTCTTCTCAACTCCGCGCTGCGGCGCCTGTTCGACCTCCTGCTCTACCCGTTCCAGACCCTCCCCGCGGCGGTCGGCCTGCTCGTCGTGTCGGTGCTTGCGGCGATGGGGATGCTGTGGGTCTTCAAGCGCACGTCGAATCAGGAGAAGCTCGAGGCCGTCAAGCGGCAGATTCACGCCGGCATCTTCGAGATCCGCCTGTTCAACGACAGCTTCCGCCAGATCTGGCGGGCGCAGATGAGCATCCTGCGCAACAACCTCTCCTACCTGCGGCTGTCGCTGGTGCCGATGCTGTTCATCCTGCCGCCGCTCGCCCTGGTCGTCGCCCAACTGCAGTTCCACTACGCCTACGCGGCCCCCGCCGCCGGCGAGCGGACGGTGCTCACGGCGACCCTCGCCGAGGACTGGCAGAGCGCCGGAGCGGTTCCGGTGAGTGCCTCCGGCAAGCCGCAGGCGACGCTCGACCTGCCCGCCGGCGTGATGAGCGAAACGCCGTCCCTGTGGACGCCCGGCGACCGGAAGCTCTCCTGGCGCCTGCGCATCGAGCAGCCCGGAGACCACGTCCTCGGCATCCGCCTCGGCGAGCAGCGCTTCGACAAGCAGCTGCGCGGCTCGCGCGAGCTCCAGCGCCGCTCGCCGGTGCGCCCCGGCGGGTCGTGGCTCGATCAGTTCGTCTACCCGGCCGAGGCGCCGCTGCCCGCCGGAAGCCCGATCTCCGCCATCTCGGTCGACCTCCGACCGGCCGAAGTCGCCCTGCCCGGATGGACGGTGCGCGAAATGGCCGGCGTACCCGCGTGGATGACGGTCTTCCTGATCCTCTCGATCGTCTTCGCCTTCGCGCTGCGCAAGCGATTCGGAGTGACGTTCTGACGACCCGCCCGGCGCCCGCGTCCGCCAACCTGACGCGCCACCGCTCCGCGGTCTCCCCCGGCGACCGCGAGCGCGTGCTGCGCCAGCGCGGCTGCGTGCTCTGGTTCACCGGCCTCTCCGGGTCGGGCAAGTCGACGCTCGCCACCACGCTCGAGGCGACGCTGCTCGGCGCCGGCCACGCCGCCTTCGTGCTCGACGGCGACAACGTCCGCCACGGCCTCAATTCCGACCTCGGGTTCTCGCCCGCCGACCGGACGGAGAACATCCGCCGGCTCGGCGAAGTCGCGGCGTTGATGGCCGACGCCGGACTGATCACCCTGACCGCCTTCATCTCGCCCTATCGCGCCGATCGGGAGTCCGCGCGCGCGGCGATCGGCGAAGACCGCTTCCTCGAGGTCTTCGTCGACACGCCGCTCGAAGTCTGCGAACGGCGCGACCCCAAGCAGCTCTACCGGAAGGCGCGCGCCGGCGAGATCGGCGAATTCACCGGCATCTCCGCCCCCTACGAGCCGCCGCTCGACCCCGACGTGGCGCTCGACACTTCGGTGCTCGATCCCGGCGCCTGCATCGATCGACTCGTCGCGCTGCTGCGCGAACGCGGTTTTCTGCCGGACGGAGCTTCACCGGCCGGACGAGGAGCGGCCTGAGAATGGGCAGTTATCGCCTCACCCACCTGCGGGAGCTCGAAGCCGAGAGCATTCACATCCTGCGCGAAGTCGCCGCCGAGTGCGCCAGACCGGTGATGCTCTACTCCATCGGCAAGGACTCCTCGGTGATGCTGCGCCTGGCGCAGAAGGCTTTCCATCCGGGACCGATCCCGTTTCCGCTGCTCCACATCGACACGCTGTGGAAGTTCCGCGAGATGATCGCCTTCCGCGACCGCATGGCCGCCGAGATCGGCGCCGAACTGCGCGTCTGGGTCAACCCCGACGGCAAGGCGAAGAACGTCAATCCCTTCGACTACGGGACCCAGCGCTACACGCACATCATGAAGACCGAAGGGCTGAAACAGGCCCTCGACCACTGGGGCTTCGACGCCGCCTTCGGCGGCGCCCGCCGGGACGAGGAAGCGAGCCGCGCGAAGGAGCGCGTCTTCTCCTTCCGCGACCGCTTCCACCAGTGGGATCCGCGCAATCAGCGGCCCGAGCTCTGGCGACTGTTCAACACCCGCGTCCACAAGGGCGAATCGATCCGCGTCTTCCCGCTGTCGAACTGGACCGAGCTCGACGTCTGGCTGTACATCCAGCTCGAGAACATCCCGGTCGTGCCGCTCTATTTCGCCGCCGAACGGCCGATCGTCGAGCGCGAGGGCGCGTTGATCATGGTCGACGACGATCGGCTGCCCCTGGCGCCCGGCGAGACCCCGCGCCTCCGGCGCGTCCGTTTCCGCACGCTCGGCTGCTACCCGCTGACCGGTGCGGTGGAGTCGTCCGCCGACTCGGTCGCCGCCATCGTCGAGGAGATGCTCGTCAGCCGGACCTCCGAGCGCCAGGGGCGCGTGATCGACTACGACGAGTCGGGCTCGATGGAGGAAAAGAAGCGGGAGGGGTACTTCTGATGTCCGCCGCACCGCCGGTCACCACCCCCGGTTTCGAGAGCTTCCTCGCCGCCTACCAGCAGCGCGACCTTCTGCGCCTGCTCACCTGCGGCAGCGTCGACGACGGCAAATCGACGCTGATCGGCCGCCTGCTCCACGATTCCAACTCGCTGTTCGACGACCAGATGGCGGCACTCGAGAAGGCTTCGAGCAAGCACGGCACGACGGGCGGCGAGATCGACTTCGCGCTGCTGCTCGACGGCCTCGCCGCCGAGCGCGAGCAGGGCATCACGATCGACGTCGCCTACCGCTACTTCTCGACCCCGCGCCGCAAGTTCATCATCGCGGACACGCCCGGGCACGTGCAGTACACGCGCAACATGGCGACCGGCTCGTCCAACTGCGACCTCGCGGTCATCCTCGTCGACGCGCGCAAGGGAGTGGTCGACCAGACGCGGCGGCACGCTTTCATCGCCACCCTCCTCGGCGTGCGCCATCTCGTCCTGGCGGTCAACAAGATGGACCTCGTCGACTACCGCCAGGAGGTCTTCGAGCAGGTGCGCGAGCAGTTCACGGACTTCGCGAGCCGGCTGCAGGTCAGCGATGTCCACTTCATCCCCGTCTCCGCTCTGGCCGGCGAGAATCTCGTCCGTCCGGCGACCCGCATGCCGTGGTACCAGGGCGGCAGTCTGCTCGCCTATCTCGAGTCGGTCCACATCGCCGGCGATCGCAACCTGGTCGATCTGCGGTTTCCGATCCAGCTCGTACAGCGCCCGAGCGCCGACTTCCGCGGCTTCGCCGGCACGATTGCCTCGGGGATCCTGCGCCGCGGCGCCGACGTCGTGGCGCTGCCCTCCGGACGGCGCAGCCGGATCCGGTCCATCCACACCTTCGACGGCGAGCTCGAGGAGGCCTTCCCGCCGCAGAGCGTGACGGTGACCCTCGAGGACGAGCTCGACCTGTCGCGCGGCGCGATGCTGGTGGCGCCCGGCAACGTGCCGCACCTCGAACACTCCTTCGAGGCGATGCTGGTCTGGATGGCCGAGGAGCCGATGTTGCCCGGCGGCAACTACGTGTTCAAGCACACCACCGCGGTGGCACCCGCCACGGTGAGCGACCTGCGCTACCGGATCAACGTCTCCTCCCTGCACCGCGAGCCAGCCGAGCGGCTCGAACTCAACGACATCGGCCGGGTGCGCATCGAATCCCCGCGCCTGATCGCCTGGGACTCCTACCGCAAGAACCGCGAAACGGGCGCCTTCATCCTCATCGACCGGCTCACCAACGCCACCGTCGCGGCGGGGACGATCCTCGAGCGCGAGCCCGCCGAAATGCGCCTCGACCGGCCACCTGCGGCCGACGCCGCGGCCAACGTGCGCCCGCAGGCCAGCCGCATCCCGGCCGCCGACCGCGCCCGGCTGCTCGGCCAGAAGCCGGTGACCGTCTGGCTGACTGGCCTGCCGCGCGCCGGCAAGTCGACCGTCGCGTTCGCCTTCGAGGAGCGGCTCTTCGCCGCCGGACACAAGGTTCAGGTGCTCGACGGCGAGGGGCTGCGCCTCGGACTCAACTCCGATCTCGGTTTCTCGCACGCCGACCGCCGCGAACACGTGCGGCGGACCGCCGAGATCGCGCGGTTGTTCAACGACCAGGGTTTCATCGTCCTGGCGGCGCTCATCTCGCCGACGATCGAGGACCGCGAGCTCGCCAGAACCGTGATCGGCGCCGAGCGCTTCATCGAGGTTCACTGCAGCGCTCCGCTGGAGATCTGCGAGGCTCGCGACACGGACCGCCTGTTCGAACGCGCGCGCAACGGCGAGATCGGCAACGTGACCGGGATCGACGCGCCGTACGAGGCGCCCGCCGCGCCCGACCTCGACCTGCCCACGGGCCACGAGGAAACGGGCGACTCGGTGGAGCGGATCTGGCGCCTGCTGTCCGATCGCGGCCTGCTCTGACCGCGGCCCGTCAGCCGGCTCGGGAGAACCGGCGCACCGAGGCAGCCAGCAACAGCGCGGCGATCACCGCCATCGCGCCGAGCTGCGGCAGGACGTCGGACGCCGAGACCCCCTGGAGGAAGACCCCCCGGACGACCTGCAGATAGTGCCGCAGGGGGTTGGCCAGGGTCAGCCAGCGAAAGACCGGAGACATGCTGCTGACGGGGAACATGAATCCCGACAGGAGCATCACCGGCATGAAGGTGAGAAACGCCGCCAGGTAGGCTTCCTGCTGCGTGCTCGAAATGGTCGAGACCAGCAACCCGATGCCCAGCGCGCACAGGATGAAGAGCATCGAGGCGCCGACCAGCAGCGGCACGGAGCCGCGGAAGGGCACCCCGAACCAGGCGACGGCGACGCCCGAAATGAGGCCGAGATCGAACAGGCCGATGAAGGCGAACGGCACAGTCTTGCCGACCACCAGCTCGAGCGGCTCGAGCGGCGAGACGGCCAGCTGATCGAGCGTTCCGATCTCGCGTTCGCGCACCACGGCGAGCGCGGTCAGCAGGTTGCAGATCAGCAGCAGGATCGCCCCGATCACCGCCGGGACGTTGTAGTGCCGGCTGTCGAGGCCGGGATTGAACCAGGCTCGCAGCCGCAGCTCGACGGGCGGCGCGACGCCGTCGCCGGCGAGCGCCAGAGCGCGCGTAGCGACGATCTTCTCGGCGTATCCCTTGGCGATCGTCGCGGTGTTCGAGTCGGTCCCGTCGAACAACAGCTGGACGCGTGCCCGGCCGGCGTCGAGATCGCGCTCGTAGCCGCGCGGAATCACCATCCCGCCGATGGCGTCGCCGTGTTCGAGGACGCGTACCAGGTCCGCCGGCCCGGCGAGCTCTCCGGCCGGGCGGAACCAGCCGCCGGCCATCAGCGCGTCCGTGAGCTCGCGCGAGGCGCGCGTGCCGTCCTCGTCGACCACCGCGAGAGGCACTCCGCGCACCTCCGTCGAGACGGCATAGCCGAAGACGATCAGCTGGACCATCGGCGCCACGAAGAGAATCGGCGCCATGCGCGGGTCGCGGAAGAGCTGGAGGAACTCCTTGCGCACCAGGACGAGAATCCTGCCGAGACTGGCCCGCATCAGTCGAGTTCCTTGCGGAAACTCCGCACCGCCAGGACGAGGCCCAGGGTCGCGAAGAGGATCATCATCGCCGCCTGGACCGCCAGGACTTCCGGCCCCACGCCCTTGAGGAAGATCCCGCGCGTGACGACCAGGAAGTAGCGAGCCGGCACCAGCAGGGTGACGATCTGCAACGGCTTCGGCATCACCGAGATGGCGAACATGAAGCCCGACAGCAGGAACGACGGCAGGAAGGTGACCAGCATGGAGACCTGCGTGGCGACCACCTGCGAGCGGGCCGCGGCCGAGATGAACAGACCCAGTCCGAGCGAACCGGCGAGAAACTGGAACGACAGTCCGGCCAGCAGCCAGACGCTGCCGTGGAAGGGAACTCCGAACAGGTAGACACCGAGCAGCGCGGACAGAGCGACGTCGACGAGTCCGATCACCAGATAGGGAAGGAGCTTGCCGAGGACGACCTCGAGCCTGCCGACCGGCGTCGCGGCGAGCTGCTCCATGGTGCCGCGCTCCCACTCGCGGGCGACGGTCAGCGAGGTGAGAAGGGCGCCGATCACCATCATGATGACGGCGATCAGCCCGGGCACGATCATGTTGCGGCTCGACAACTCCTCGTTGAACCAGACCCGGCTCTCGGCGACCAGCGGCATCTCCGGAGACCGCCCGGCCAGCAGCATGCGCGCACCGAAGTCGCGCACTACCGCCTCGGCATAGCCGGCGGCGATCGTCGCGGTGTTCGCGTCGCTTCCGTCGAGAATCGCCTGCACGGGCGAGGCCACTCCGCCGCCCATGCCGGCCGCGAACCCCGGGGGTATCACCAGGGCGAGCATCGCCCGCCGGCGGGCGAAAAGGCCGGCGATCTCCGCGGGCGCCTCGGGGCGCGCCACGACGAGGAAGTACCCGGAGGCCTCGAAGGACTCGACCAGCGACCTGCTGCGGCTGGTGCGATCCTGGTCGACCACCGCCAGCGAGATCTCGCGGACGTCCCAGGAGATGGCGTAACCGAAGAGGACGAGCAGCAGAACCGGCAGCGCGAAGGCGAGAAGCAGGCTGCGAGGATCGCGGCGCAGCTGCAGCGTCTCCTTGCGCGCCACGGCGAGCAGCCGGACCGGATCGATCCGCCCCATCGTCAGTCCACCACCGCGCCGCCGGCGCGCTCGACCAGGGCGATGAAGACGTCCTCGAGGGACGGGGCGATCGGGCGCAGCGCGATGACCTCGACGCCGCGTGCCGCGAGGAGGGCCGGAAGGTCCGCGAGGCCCCTCTCCGGATCGGCGACAGTGACGTGCAGATGGCGGCCGAAGAGTCCGGCGCGGGCGACGCCGGCAACTCCATCGAGCGCCGCGAGCGCGCCCACCGGATCGGCGGTCTGCAGTTCGAGCAACGGTTCCCCTCGACCGGAACGCAGGCGGGCGGGCGAGTCGAGCGCGATCAACCGCCCCCGGTTCATCAGAGCCAGGCGATCGCAGTACTCCGCCTCTTCCATGTAGTGGGTCGATACGAAGACCGTCGTGCCGCCGTCGGCCAGGTCGTAGATGAGGTCCCAGAAGCGACGGCGCGAGATCGGGTCGACGCCCGACGTCGGCTCGTCGAGGAACAGGATCGGCGGCTGGTGCAGCACCGCGCAACCGAGCGCCAGACGCTGCTTCCACCCGAGCGAGAGCTCCGCCGTGAGGCGCCGCCGCTGGTCGGCCAGACCGGCCATTTCGAGCACCCAGTCGCGTCGCGCCGCGAGGCGGTCTCCCGCCACTCCATAGAGCCCGCCGAAGAAGTCGATGTTCTCGCCCACGGTCAGATCCCCGTAGAGGGAGAAGAGCTGGGACATGTACCCGATGACGCGACGAATCTCGCGCCGCTGGCGCCCGACGTCGAAGCCGGCGACCGTGGCGCGCCCCGAGCTCGGGGCCAGCAGGCCGTTGAGCATCTTCATCGTCGTCGTCTTGCCGGCACCGTTGGGGCCGAGAAAACCGAATACCTCGCCAGGAGCAACCGCGAAGCTAACCTCGTCGACCGCCACGAAGTCGCCGAACCGCCGCGTCAGTCGCTCGACCTCGACCGCCGGTGCTCCCGCTTCGCCGCCCGCCATCGCCGGCCTCACGCCGCCCCGCTGGCCGCTTCGATGCGGGCCAGGAAGACGTCCTCGAGCGTGGCGGTCAGCGGCTCGACCCGCGCCTCGTGGTGTCCCGCCGCGGCGAGCGCCGCGAGCAGCACCGGTCGCGCCTCGGACGCCGAGGCGACGGCAACGTGCAGCCGGTCGCCGAACAGTTGCGCCCCCAGCACCCCGGGCTGGGAGGCCATCAGACCGCGCACCGCGCGCGCGGCCGCGAGCCGGACTTCGAGCAACTCCCCCGGGAAACCTGCCGCGAGAGCCGCTGGCGCATCGACCGCCAGCAATCGTCCTGCGTGCAGCAGCGCCACCCGGTCGAAGCGCTCGGCCTCGTCGAGGTAGGCGGTGGAGACGACCGCCGTGACGCCTGCGCCGACCATCTCGTGGACGATGCGCCAGAGGTCCCGGCGGGAGACCGGGTCGACTCCGAACGTCGGTTCGTCGAGCAGCAGGATGCGCGGCTCGTGAATCAGCGCGCAGGAGAGGCCGAGCTTCTGTTTCATGCCGCCCGACAGCTGGCCGGCGAGGCGTCCGCGGAAGGGGCCGAGATTGGAGAAAGCGTAGAGCCGCTCGAGCCTGGCCTCGCGCTCGGCGCGCGGGACGCGGTAGAGGTCGGCGTAGAAGTCCAGGTTCTCGGCCACCGTGAGGTCGGTGTAGAGCCCGAAGCGTTGCGACATGTATGCAAGGTCGTGCTTGACGCCCTCCGGATCGCCCGTGATCGACGTACCGGCGAGCATCGCCTCCCCCTCGCTCGGGCGCAAGACGCCGGCCAGCATCCGCAGCGTCGTCGTCTTGCCGGCGCCGTCCGGACCGACGAGACCGAACAGCTCGCCCGGGGCGACGTCGAAGTCCAGCCCGGCCACCGCCACGGTGTCACCGAAGCGGCGGGTCAACCCCCGCACCTCGATCGACGCCGGGGCCCGGCCTCCTTCGTTCACAGCGCTTCCTCGAGCGTCACGTCGGCCGGCAGTCCGGGCTTGAGCTCGTGCCCCGGGTCACCGGTGATCCGTACCCGCACCGCGTAGACCAGGCGCACGCGCTCCTCGTTGGTCTGCACGTTCTTGGGCGTGAACTCGGCCTCGCTGCCGATGAACGAGACGCTGCCCTCGTAGGTCCGATCCGGGAAGGTGTCGGCCCTGACCGTGGCCCGCTGGCCGAGGGTCACCCGCCCGAGCCGATTCTCCGGCACGTAGATGCGCACCCAGCGGTCGTCGAGGTCGAGCAGGGTAACCACCGGCGTCCCGACGCCGACCGTCTCGCCCGGCTCGCGATGACGCACCGAGATGACCCCGTCGAACGGCGCGACGAGCCGCAGTTTGGCGAGCGCCGCGTCGAGCGTCGCCACCGCCGCCTCCGCCTGCGCCAGCTGGGCGCGCGCCCCGGCGATCTGCTCCGGCCGCGCGCCGCGCTCGAGCAGGGCCAGCTGAGACGCCGCCTGCTCCCGCTGCCGGCGCGCCAGCTCGAGAGCGAGCGTCGACTTGTCGAGCGTCTCGCGCGCCACCGCCTGGCCGTCGAACAGGAGGCGGGTGCGCTCGAGATCGCGCTCGGCGTCGGCAACCCGCTCGGCGGCGGCCGCGGCGGCGGCGCGCCCCTGCTCGATCTCCTCGCGGCGGAAGCCCGATTCGAGCTCGGCGAGCCGTGCTCGGGCGGCCTCAACCTGCGCCACCGCCTGATCGCGGCGAGCCTCGAGCTCGCTGCCTTCGAGACGGGCCAGCTCCCGGCCGGCGACGACCCGCTCTCCCTCGCGGACGGCGATCCCGGCCAGCCGCCCCGGAATCTCGAATCCGAGCCGGGCGTCGGTCGCCTCGACCGTGCCGGCGGCGGCCAGGCCGGCGCCCGCGTCGCGGCCGGCACGGGTCTGCTGCCAGATCAACGCGCCGGCGACGGCGGCGACGACGACGACGAACGGAACGATGCGCCTGGGACTCATGGCTGCTCCTCGAAGGTGCGACGGATCCACTCCGGACCGATCTGGCCGGCGAGGCGCGCTTGCTCCACCCGGGCGGCGAGCGCGCCCGCGGCCGCCTCGCTCCGCCGCGCCCGGGTCGCCGCGAGCTCGGCGACGGCGGCCAGATAGTCGACCTGGGTACCCGCCCCGACGTCGAGGCGGAGCTGCTCGATGCGCGCCACCTCGGCGAGCTGGGCGGCGGCGCGCCCGAGCGCTGCGGCGCGCGCCTCCGCTTCGAGGCCGGCCGCGACGGCGCGATCGAGTTGCGAGCGAACCGCCAGCGCGGTGTCGGCGACGGCCGCTAGGGCGGCCTCCTTTCCGGCCCTCGCCCGCGCCACTCGACGAGCGGTCGTGCCGTTCCAGATCGGCACCGAGAGCTTCAGGCCGGCGCTCCAGTCGCTGGTGAAGTCGAGATCGGAATCGCCGAAGTGCTGCAGCGAAGCGACGGCGCCGAGCCGGGGAAACCAGGCGCTGCGCGCCAGGCTCTGGCCGGCCTCGGCCGCCGCCAGCCGGCGGCGCGCCCGCTCCATGGCCGGCGCGGCGTTGAGCGCCGCCGATTCGAGCGCGGCCCGGCGGGTGGGCTCGGCGCGTTCGTCGTGCTCGGCGGGGACCAGCGGTTCGAGCCGCGCGGCGCGCGTCTGCTCCGGCTCGCAATCGAGCAGGCGTGCCAGTTCGCGCTCGGCCACGTCGAGCTCGGCCGCCGCGCTGACGACCGCGGCATCGGCGGCCGCCAGCGCCGCCTCGGCGCGCAGGCTCTCGAGCTCGGCCGCCTTGCCGGCCTCGACCCGGAGCGCGGCCCGCTGGCGTTCGCGGGCCAACGCCTCGCGCCGCGAGCGCTCGGCCGCCAGCACTTCGGCGCGCGTCCCGACGTCGGCGAAGGCGAGCACGGTGCGCGCCACCAGCAGCTGGCGGGTCTCGGAGAGCGCCGCCACGCTCTCCTGCTCGAGCTCCTCGGCCTGGCGGCGGCGCGCCCGCTGCTCGCCCGAGTCGAAGAGGGTGAAGCCGACGTCGATCGCCCCCTGCAGCAGCGTCTCGTCGAACCCCGGAAGCTGGTCCGGGGCGAAGCCGTGGATGGGGCTGACGGCCATCGGATCGTCGTACCGGAGCGCCGAGACGCGCCCACTGACCACCGGTCCGCGGCTCACCCGCGCTTCGCCCGCCGCCGCCGCCCTCTCGGCCTGGTTCGCCCACGCGACGTCGAGCTGCGGGTGCACCTCGAGGACCCGGTCGACCGCGGTGGCGAGGTCGAGCGGCGAAACTTGAGCGGACGCCGCCGCCGGCAGCATGGCCAGCGCGACGGCGAGTACGGGACCTCTCATGCGATCTCCTCCTGTCCCGCCGCCGGCGGAATCGCATCCGGCGGCGAGAGCACGCGGTCGACGTGGCGCGCCATCAGCCAGCGCAGGCGCTCCGGCTCCGGCCTCCGGTCGGGAAAAAGGCGGCAGCGCAGCGCCACCGCCGCCGGCAGAGCGATCAACTGCAGCACCAGCTCGTCGGGGGTCGCCGGCTCCCCGCCCGGGGCGCCCGCCGGCTCGAGCTCCGCCAGCAGCCCGCCGAGCAGGCGCGCGTACTCCTCCATGATGCCGCGCAGGCGCTCGGCCAGCCGGGCGTCGCCGGTGGAGGCCTCGGCGATCAGCAGCACCGGCAGGCCGCCGGTGGCGAGAACGAGGTCGAGGTGGTGGCGCAGGATCCGCTCGACCCGCAGCCGCGCCGGGACCGCCGACTCGGCGGCGATCGCCCGCACCGGCTCGAGCAGGAGGCGCTGCAACCGGCTGGCGATCGCCAGCGCCAGCTCTCCCTTGCCCTCGAAATGCCGGTAGAGGGCCGGATCGGTGACTCCGAGCCGCTCGGCCAGGCGCCGCACCGTCAGGTGCGCCCACCCCTCTTCGCGCACGACGGCCATCGCCGCCTGGACGATCTCCTCCTGGCGGGGGGTCAGACGAGCGGAGGGGGGCATGGGGGCCGTCATCGTTAGTTAGCGCTAATTAACATAGCGGAAACGCCGGGACTCCGCAACCCCCGCCGCCCGATAGACTGCCACCTGAACCCGCCGGAGGAGCCCGATGCCCCGCACCCTCGCCGCTGCCGTCGTCGCTCTCGCCCTGCTGGCCGCCTGCCAGGGTCCCGCCGCCCCGCCGCCCCCCGTCGCCGTCGACAACGCCGAACTCGGCCTGCGCTTCACCAGCCTCCCTGCGGGCGTGCTGGTCACCGCCAATCAAGGGGATCGCCTCACGTTCTCTGCGCCTCTCGGAGGCGTGACCGGAGAGGTCGCCGTCCGCCGGGCCGAACCGGTGGAAGCGGGGGTCAACCTGGTTGAGGAAGCGCGCCGGTACGGCGCCGCCGCCGAGGCCAGCGAGGGGGGGAGGTTCTTCGGGGCGAACGAACTGGTGACGCCCTGGGGACCGGCCTACAAGGTCCGGGCGCTCGTCGACGGGGGGAGGGTCGAGGAGCAGCAGATCCTCCTCCTGCACCCGGCCGATCCGCGGCGCCTGCTCACCCTCGCCCTGCGCTACCCCCCCGGCACGCCGGAGGTCGCCCGCGACCGTCTGGCCCAGTTCCTCGAGCTGCTGGCCACCCTGGAACCCCTCTCCGAGCCGGCCGGGGGCTGACCCGAGCCGAGGCCGAGGCCGGCCCGGTCGGCCGGTGGCCCCTTCGCTAGCGCCCCGGGGGGGTTTTGTGTACACTGCCGTGTGACAAATAGCGTCGCAGCAGCGGAGGACTGTCATGCCGCCGACTCTGAACGCCCTGCTCAAGGCGATGGTCGAGCAGGGGGGATCCGATCTTCACATCACGACGAACTCTGCCCCGCAGATCCGCGTCGACGGCGTGCTGCGGCCGCTCAACATGCCGCCGATGACGCCGACCGAGACCAAACAGGTCTGCTACTCGATCCTCACCGACAATCAGAAGCACCGCCTCGAGGAGACTCTCGAGCTCGATCTCTCCTTCGGAATCAAGGGTTTGGCGCGCTTCCGGGCGAACATCTTCCACCAGCGCGGCGCCGTCGCCGGGGCGTTCCGGCAGATCCCCTACGAGATCCGTGGTTTCCGTGAGCTCGGTCTGCCGCCCGTCATCGAGAAGATCTGCGAAAAGCCGCGCGGCCTCGTCCTGGTGACCGGCCCGACGGGTTCCGGCAAGTCGACCACGCTGGCGGCGATGCTCGACAAGATCAACCGGGAGCGGCACGAGCACATCATCACCATCGAGGACCCGGTCGAGTACCTGCACAGCCACAAGAGCTGCCTGGTCAATCAGCGCGAACTGCACGCCGACACCCTCTCCTTCGCCGCCGCGCTCCGCTCGGCTCTGCGCGAGGATCCCGACGTCGTCCTGGTCGGCGAGATGCGCGACCTCGAGACCGTCGAGTCGGCGCTGCGCATCGCCGAGACCGGCCACTTGACGTTCGCCACCCTGCACACCAACTCGGCGGCCTCCTCGATCAATCGCATCATCGACGTCTTTCCTGCCCACCAGCAGTCGCAGATCCGCGTCCAGCTGTCGATGGTGCTCGAGGGGATCATGTGCCAGACGCTGATTCCCAAGGCGACCGGCAAGGGGCGCGCGCTGGCGATGGAGATCCTGGTGCCGAACGCCGCGATCCGCAATCTGATCCGTGAGGACAAGGTGCACCAGATCTACGGCATGATGCAGACCGGCCAGGCCAAGTACGGCATGCAGACCTTCAATCAGTCCCTCGCCTCGCTCTACTTCAAGCGCATGATCACCCTGCAGACCGCGATGAACCGCTCCTCCTACCCGGACGAGCTGCAGGAGATCATCGCGCGCGGTCCCGCCGCGCTCAACCCGAATCTGACCGAGGGCCAGGGCGCCGCCGTGGCCAACAGGAGCTGACGCGATGCCGAGCTTCGTCTGGAAGGGCAAGAACCGCTTCGGCGCATTCCAGGAGGGCGTCCTGATCGCCGACACCCGGGACGCCGCAGTGGCCACGCTTCGCCGTCA
The DNA here is from genome assembly GCA_964471955.1 of uncultured Thermoanaerobaculia bacterium. Classification (GTDB taxonomy): domain Bacteria; phylum Acidobacteriota; class Thermoanaerobaculia; order Multivoradales; family JAGPDF01; genus JACTMI01. The sequence continues at coordinate 38,122 of CAYYIK010000016.1, forward strand.
GAACATCCAGGTCTCCAACATCCGCGAGAAGGGCAAGGAGATCCGTCTCCTGCCGCGCATCTCGCGCGGCGTGTCGGCCAAGCGGGTGGCGATCTTCACCCGCCAGTTCTCGGTGATGCTCGACGCGGGCCTGCCGCTCGTCCAGTGCCTCGAGATTCTCGGCGAGCAGGAGGAGGACCGGACCTTCCGCGAGACGATCCAGCAGGTGCGCACGGACGTCGAGAGCGGCGCCTCGCTGGCCGACGCCATGCGCAAGCACCCGAAGGCCTTCAACAACCTCTACGTCTCGATGATCCAGGCCGGTGAGGCCGGCGGCATCCTCGACATCATCCTGCAGCGCCTGGCGCAGTACATCGAGAAGGTCGTGCGCCTCCAGTCGCAGGTCAAGTCCGCGCTCATCTACCCGGTTTCGATCCTGCTGATCGCCGCCGGAGTGGTCTACATCATCCTCTGGAAGGTCATCCCGGTCTTCGAACAGCTCTTCTCCGGCCTCGGCGGCGAACTTCCCTGGCTGACGCGTCAGGTGGTCAACGCATCGAACTTCGTCGGCCGGTTCGGGTGGCTCGTCATCATCGGCCTGATCCTGCTCTACTTCGCCATCCTCCGCTACCACAAGACGCACGGCGGCCGGCGCGTGATCGACGGGCTGCTGTTGCGGATTCCGGTCGTCGGCATGCTGCTGCGCAAGATCGCCGTCGCGCGCTTCTGCCGCACGCTGGCCACCCTCACCTCGTCGGGCGTGCCGATTCTCGACGGCCTCGAGATCACCGCAAAAACCTCCGGCAACGCGATCATCGAGGATGCGATCATGGCGGTACGCAAGGCGGTCGAGGAAGGCAAGACGATCTCGATGCCGCTCGCCGAGACCAAGGTCTTCCCTCCGATGGTCGTGCAGATGATCAACGTCGGCGAGCAGACCGGCGCGCTCGATCAGATGCTGTCGAAGATCGCCGACTTCTACGAGGAAGAGGTCGATACGGCCATCTCGGGTCTGATGAAGCTGCTCGAGCCGCTGATGATCGTCGTTCTCGGCAGCATCATCGGCACCATCGTCACGGCCATGTACCTGCCGATGTACGCCATCCTCAACAAGATCGGCTGAGAAAGGTCGCGACGCGAAGCCGCTTCCTCCACGGCCGTCCGTTACCCCGACGGGAGGAGGGCCGCCTCCTCCCGTCGCCGCGGATGAGACCTTGAGTTCGAATCCCTCCGTCGCCTCGCGGCTCGGCCGTTCGTTGCGCTGGTTGATCGCCATCCGGCTGGTGGTGATCACCAGCGTCGTCCTGCCCTACCTGCTCGTCCAGCTTACCGGACCGAATTCACTGCCGACCTTCGACCTGCTCTACCTCCTCGCCGGGCTGACCTACCTGGCGAGTCTCGGCTACATCGCGCTGCTCTACCTCCTGCCTCGCCGGTCGGAGATCCAGGCCTACGTGCAGTTCGCCGGCGACCTGCTGCTGGTCACCGGACTGGTGGCTTTCTTCGGCGGTATCGGCAGCCCGTTCTCGCTCTTCTACCTGGTCGTCATCATGGTCGCCTCGGTGCTGGTCCGGCGCCGGGCGGGCGTGATCGTGGCGACTGCCGCCTACCTGCTCTACGCCGGCCTGATGCTCGGCCTGGCGCGTGGCGTGGTCCCGGCGACCGGACCGCCGCTGCCGTCGACCGAGGTCGCCTGGCGCCTTCCCTACAACCTCGCGGTACATCTGTTCGGCTTCTATGCCGTGGCGTTTCTCACCGCCGTGCTCGCCGAGAGCGCTCGCCGGGCGGAGGCCGAGCTCGAGCTCCAGCGAGGCAGCCTCGCCAATCTCGAGGTCTTTCACCGCGACGTCGTGCAGTCGATCTCGACCGGGCTCGCCACGACCGACCTCGAGGGCGTGGTGACGAGCGTCAACCGTGCCGCGCTGGAGATCCTCGGCCTGGCCGAATCGGATCTGGTCGGTCAGCCGGTGGAGCGACTCGCCCTGCTCTCGCGAGAGGAGTGGTCGAACCTCCTGTCGGCGATCCGCGGCGGCCACCGCTCGAGCCGCACGGAGAAGGAGGTCCGCCGCGGCGCCGACGTCGTGCCGATCGGCTTCTCGCTCTCGCCGCTCACCGACGCCGCGGGGGTCGTGGCCGGGACCATCCTGGTCTTCCAGGATCTCACCCAGTGGCGACGGCTGCAGGAGGAGCTGCGGGTCAAGGACCGGATGGCCGCCGCCGGCGAGCTCGCCGCCGGAATCGCCCACGAAGTGGGGAATCCGCTGGCGGCGATCTCCGGCTCCGTTCAGCTGCTCTCTTCGGCGCTGCCGGCCACCGACTCGCAGCGCAAGCTCCTCGACATCATCCTCAAGGAGAGTCACCGGCTCGACCGCACGATCAAGGGTTTTCTGCGCTTCGCCCGGCCGAAGGAGCGCGCCAGCAACCGCTTCGACGTCGCCCGGCTGCTGGCCGAGAACCTCGAGCTGCTGCGCAACTCCGAGGAGGCGACCGGCCGCCACGCCTTCGAAGCCGAGTTCGACCCGCCGTCCGCGATCCTGCTCGGCGATTCCGACCAGATCAGCCAGATCTTCTGGAATCTCGCCCGCAACGCCCTGCGGGCGATGCCCGACGGCGGCACGCTGCGCCTCGCGGGCCGGCTGGCCGCGGACACCTACCGGATCGAGTTCCACGACACCGGCAGGGGGATGACCGAGGAGGAGCGGGCGCGACTCTTCCAGCCCTTCCAGTCGATGTTCGACGGCGGCACCGGAATCGGCATGGCGATCGTCTACCGTATCGTCCAGGAGCACGGCGGGCGGGTCGGCGTCGAGAGCCGGCCCGGGCAGGGAACGCACATCACCATCGAGCTGCCGCTCGAACCGGCCCCGGCCGTCGCGGTAACGGGAGCCTGAACCTTGCCTCCGGCCCAGATCCTCATCGTCGACGACGAACAGAGCCTGGTCGACTTTCTCGGCGTGCTCTGCGCCGGCGAGGGTTTCGAGGTGGCCACGGCCAACTCGGTCCGCGAGGCTCGCGAACGCCTCGCCGCCCGCACTCCCGACCTCGTCCTGTGCGACATGATGATGCCGGACGGCAACGGGCTGGACCTGCTGCGAGAGATCCGCAGTCAGGATCTCAGCCCGGCGGTCATCCTGATGACCGCCTACACCTCGACTCGCAGCGCCATCGAGGCGATGAAGGCCGGCGCTTACGACTACGTTCCCAAGCCTTTCGACGTCGACGAGCTCAAGGTGGTGATCCACCGGGCGCTCGAGAAGACCCGGCTCGCCGAGGAGAACGTCTACCTGCGCCGCGAACTCGCCGAGCGCTATGCCTTCAAGAACATCATCGGCCGCAGCCCCCGGATGCAGGCGATCTTCGGCCTGATCGAGCGGGTGGCGCGCACGACGTCGACCGTTCTGGTCCAGGGAGAGAGCGGCACCGGCAAGGAGCTCATCGCGCGCGCCATTCACTTCTCCAGCCCGCGGGCGGAGGAACGGTTTCTCTCGATCAACTGCGGCGCGATGCCCGAGTCGCTGCTCGAGAGCGAACTGTTCGGTCACGAGCGCGGCGCCTTCACGGGCGCGGTGCGCGAGAAGCGCGGCCTCTTCCAGGAAGCTCACCGGGGCACGCTCTTTCTCGACGAGATCGGCGAAATGAGCCTCGCCATGCAGGTTCGACTGCTGCGCGCCCTGCAGGACAAAACCGTGCGCCGGGTGGGCGGCACCACCGAGGAGTCCGTCGACGTGCGCATCATCACGGCGACCAACCAGGACTTGCGCGGCAAGATCTCCAGCGGCGAGTTCCGCGAGGACCTCTTCTACCGGATCAACGTCATTCCGATCCAGCTGCCGGCGCTGCGGGAACGGCGCGAGGACATCCCGCTGCTGGTGGGACATTTCCTGCGCAAGGACTGCGAGGCCCTGGGTCTGCCGCCGAAGAAGGTCTCCGCCGAGGCCATGCGTCTGCTCGAGGGTTACGGCTGGCCGGGCAACGTGCGCGAGCTCGAGAACATCGTCGAGCGGGCGGTGGCGCTTTCCGCCTCCGGGGTCATCACCGCCTCGGACCTGCCGGACGAACTCATCACCGGACGGACGCGCACCGGCCAGGGCATCGAGCTGCCCGATGAAGGTCTCGATCTCGAGTCGACGCTCGACCGGATTCGCACCGACTTGATGCAGCAGGCGCTCGCGCGCACCGGTGGCGTCCAGACCCAGGCGGCCGAACTGCTCGGCGTCACTTTCCGGTCGTTCCGCTACTACGCGAAGAAGGCCGGCCTGACCGGCGCCTCGGATCCCGAATGAGCCCGGTCCGCGACCCGCGGGACCGTTCCATTCGCCGCCAGCAGCGCGACAGCGCGGTCGCCGCCCGGGAGAAGGTGGCGAGGTCGCCGCGGGAGCGGTCCCCGGAGTCCGATTCGCCGGTGGAACCGCCCGCCGCGCGGACCTCGCTCGAGGAGGAGTTCGAGCGTCTGCCCACCCGGCAGCGCCACGGCGGCCGGCGCTCGGAACAGGTCCAGCGCCGTCTGGGGCGCCTGCGCCTCGAGGATCGGCGCGAGCTCGCCCAGGGCGAATCCGCCCTGCTCGCCGAGCCGGCCACGGTCATCGCTCTGACCCGTGGCCAGTGCGACGTCGAACTGGCGGGAGGCAGCACGGTGATCGCCCACCTGCCCAAGGCCCTCGCGCTGGCCCAGCAGACCGAGGTGGCGGTCGGCGACCGCGTGCTGCTCGAGCGCCGCGCGTCCGGGGCGCTCGCGGTGGCCCGCCTGCTCCCGCGCGCCTCGCGCCTGTCGCGGCCCGACCCCTTCTACCTGCACCGCGAACGGGTGATCGCCGCCAACCTCGATCTCGCCATGGTCGTCACGTCGGTGCGCAAGCCGGTGCTCTCCACCGGCCTGCTCGATCGCTTTCTGGTGGCGCTCGCCCACGGCGGCGTGCCGGCGGAGATCGTGGTCAACAAGGTGGAGCTGATCGACGGCGAGCGCGACCTGGATCCGGAGCTGGCGAGCCTCGGGCAGTACCGTGCGCTCGGCGTCCCGATCCATCTGGTCTCGGCGCGAACCGGCGAGGGGATCGAAGCGCTGCGCGCTCGCCTCGCCGGCAAGCTCGCCGTCTTCGTCGGCCACAGCGGGGTCGGGAAGAGCTCGCTGCTCAATGCGCTCGACCCGGAAGCGGCGGCCGCGGTGGGTGCCGTTTCGGAGACCTGGCAGAAGGGCCGCCATACGACGACGCGCGCCCGCATCTACGCGTTGGCGGGGGACATCCGTATCATCGACACGCCGGGCATCCGCGAGTTCGGTCTGTGGAAGATGTCGCCGCGCGAGCTGGCGGCCTACTTCGAGGAGTTCGAGGCGGTTTCCGGCGCCTGCCGTTTCAGTGACTGCACGCACACCCACGAACCGCACTGCGCCGTCCGCGCGGCGGCCGAACGCGGCGAGCTGCCACGCTACGCCACCTACCGGCGCATCCTGGAGTCACTCGGCGGCTGAAGCCGGTGCACCGAGACCGGCGGCGGGTGCGCCGCCCGCCGCTCGCGCGGCAGGTTCCGCCGGCGCATCCGGCAGCTGGCCGCTCCACAGTCCGTGCCCGGACGTTCCGATCCAGATTCGGCGTCCGGCCAGTGCCGCCGAGCGCACCGATCCGGCCGGAAAACGTGTCGCCAGTTCGACCGGGCTTCCCGTGTCCCCGCCGACCAGCGAGATCCCCGCCGGACCGGCGAGCAGCAGCGGATACCGCGCGTCGCCGGTCGGCACGGCCCGGCTCGCCGAGGGTCCGACCCGCACCCAGGGGGCGGCCGGAGCGCGGCGGGTCCAGACACCTTCCGGGGCGGCCACCGCGAGCAGATTGCCGCCGGCGGCGATCGGCACCGCGCCGGCCACCGGCGGGCTGACCGGCTCCGGGTCGCTCGCCTCCGGGACCCTCCACAGCGCTCCGCCCGCCGACGCCCAGAGCGTCCCCCAGGCGAATGCGAGCGCCGTCGGCGGCTCCGGAAGCTCCAGCTCGAACGCTCGGAATCGATGCCCGGCATCGCGCTCCCACAGGCGCTCCCGGCCGCGCGCGATCCACCGCCCGCCGGCATCGAGGATCTGCTCGATCCGCGCCGAGCCGAGTTCCTCGATACGCCGCCACTCTCCGCCCGAGCGCTCGAACAGCCCGCGTTCGGTCGCCGCATAGATCGCCTCGGCGGTCACGGCGAGGTCGAGCACTGTCGGCAGGCTGGCCGGGCGCGGTTCGAAGGAGACGCCGCGGTCGGGCGAGCGATAGATCCCCGACAGCGGTCCGGCGTGTGCCACGGCGGCAAACACCGTGTCCGCCGCCGCCGCGAGCGCCGGGACACGCACGTTGGTGGTGGCCACCAGGCGCGGCGACAAGGTCTCGCCGCCGTCGGGCGAGACCCAGATACCCGCCCCTTCGGTGCCCACCAGAACGCGCTCCGGGCGCGCCGGGTGAGCGGCCAGGGCGAGGATCGGCAGGTCGGCGTCCGAAGTCCGGCGGAAGCTCTCACCGCCGTCCGTCGACAGGTGGAGGCCGGCCACCGTGCCGGCGAGAATGCGCCGCGCCGAGAGGACCAGCAGCGAGGGGGTACGCCGCTCCGTGAATCCGCGCGAGACCCGCGTCCAGCGGTCGCCGTGCGCCTCGCCGCGATAGATCCAGCCGCAGGTCGAGGCCCAGAGGCGCCCGGGCTCGCCCGGCACGGCGCGGATTGCGAAGACCTCGGAGTCGAGCAGCATCCCGTCGGGAATCTCGTGCCAGCTCTCGCCGCCGTCCTCGCTGCGGAAGGCGCGGCGCCAGGTGCCCGCGAGGATCCTCGCGGAGTCCTGCGGATCGACCCACAGGCTGGAGACCTGGATCAGCCGGGGTTCGGCGGCCGAGACCTTGCGCCAGCTCGCACCGTCGTCGTCACTGCGCCAGACGCCGCTGCGCGTGGCGGCAAACAGGCGTCCCGCCACGCCGGGGACGAAGGCGAGCGCGTAGACCTGGTCGCTCTCGGGAAGTCCGTTGCCGGTCAGCGTCCAGCTCGCGCCGAGGTCGTCCGACCAGGCCACCCGGCCGCCCCCCCAGATCCCCCACAGACCGGCCCACAGTCGCCCGGGTCGCTCGGGATCGAAGACCAGCGTGCCCACCACCCAGCCGGGGAAGGGCGCCGTCTCGCCGTGCGCCTCGCGCCAGCTCTC
>CAYYIK010000017.1:0-9737 GCA_964471955.1 uncultured Thermoanaerobaculia bacterium
GCCTCACAACGAAGACCGCGGAGAAGCCGGATGAAGCGCACGGGTGCAGGCACGTTGAATCGGGAGCGGATCGGCGAGACGGTCCTCCTGCAGGGCTGGGTGCAGCGCCGCCGCGACCTGGGCGGGCTGGTCTTCCTCGACATCCGCGACCGCAGCGGCGTCGCGCAGGTGGTGGTGCGTCCGGACGAGCTTCCCGAGCTCGCCGCCGCGCTCGCCCCGGTGCGTTCGGAGTGGGTGCTCGAGCTCGAGGGCGAAGTGGTGGCCCGCGAAGCGGTCAACCCGAAGATGCCGACCGGCGAGATCGAGGTGGTGGCGCGACGCGCCGGGGTGCTGGCCGAGGCCGAGACGCTGCCGTTCTCGCTCGACCCCGAGGCCGAGGTCTTCGAGGACCTGCGCCTGAAGTACCGCTACCTCGATCTGCGCCGGCCCGAGCTGCAGCAGAACCTGATCCTGCGCCACCGCATCGTCCAGGAGACGCGGCGCTACTTCGACGAGCAGGGGTTTCTCGAGATCGAGACGCCGATCCTCACCCGGTCCACGCCGGAAGGGGCGCGCGACTACCTGGTGCCGTCGCGCGTTCACCCGGGGGAGTTCTACGCCCTGCCGCAGTCGCCGCAGCTGTTCAAGCAGCTGCTGATGATGGCCGGCTTCGAACGCTATCTGCAGATCGCCCGCTGCTTCCGCGACGAGGACCTGCGCGCCGACCGCCAGCCGGAGTTCACCCAGATCGACCTCGAGCTCTCCTTCCCGACCGAGGAGATCGTCCACGAGCTGATCGAGGGGCTGTTCGCCCGCATCTTCCCACTGGTCGGCGTCGAGCCGGCGACGCCGTTCCGCCGCATCCGCTGGGCCGACGCCATGGCGCGCTACGGCGTCGACCGCCCCGACCTGCGCTTCGACGCCGAGATTCGCGATGTGAGCGCATTTGCGGGGCAGACTTCCTTCAAAGTCTTTTCAAAGACTTCCATGGAAGGGGGTGTGGTTCGGGCGCTGGTCGTTCCGGGCGGCGCCTCGGCGTCCCGGTCGAAGGTGGATTCCTGGGGGGAGCTGGCGAAGAAGCAGGGCCTGCCCGGGCTCCTCGGCCTGAAGAGGCTGAACGGCGAGGTTGTCTTCTCCATCAAGGAAGGTCTTTCGTCTGCCGAACGCGAGGCACTGGCGGACGCGCTCGCGCTGGGAGAGGGGGACCTGGCGCTGCTCGCCGCAGGGCCGGCGGGGGTGGTGGCGCCGGCGCTCGGCGCGCTGCGCCTCGAGCTGGCGCGCCAGCTCGGGTGGATTCCGGAGAATCGCTGGGAGTTCGTCTGGGTCACCGACTTCCCGCTGCTCGAATGGAACGCCGGGGACGCCCGCTGGTACGCCATGCACCATCCGTTCACCAGCCCCGACCCGCGCGACCTCGACAAGCTCGAGAGCGATCCCGGCGCGGTACGTGCGCGCGCCTACGACGTGGTGCTCAACGGCGTCGAGCTCGGCGGCGGCTCGATCCGCATCCACGATCCGCGGCTGCAGTCGCGGGTCTTCCGCCTGCTCGGAATCGAGGAGGAGGAGGCGCGCGCCCGCTTCGGCTTCCTGCTCGAGGCGCTGCGCTTCGGCGCGCCGCCGCACGGCGGCCTGGCGCTCGGCCTCGACCGGACGGTGATGATGATGGCCGGCGCCAGCTCGCTGCGGGACGTCATCGCCTTCCCCAAGACCGCCTCGGCGACCTGTCTGCTGACCGAGGCGCCGTCGACTGTCGAGGCGCGCCAGCTGGCCGAGCTGTCGCTGGCGATCCAGCGGCGGTGAGCTTCACGGCGGCTTTCGAGCTGCGTGCCGGCGGGAGCGCGACCCGTCACCGGATCGGCGCGGGCGCCCTCGCTGCGGCGGCGGACGAACTGGCCGCCGAGCTGCGGGGGCGCACCGTCTTCCTGGTCACCGACGAGACGGTCCGGGGGCTGCACGGCGATCGACTGGCGGGGCTCGAGGCGGTCTGCCGCGCGCTGCGCCCGATCCTCGTGCCGGCGGGGGAGGCGGCCAAGCAGGTCGAGGTCGCCGACTCGCTCTGGCGGGCGATGTCGGAGGCGGGCGGCAAGCGCGACTCACGGGTGATCGCCTTCGGCGGCGGCAGCGTCGGCGACCTCGCCGGCTTCGTCGCCGGGACCTTCCTGCGCGGCATCGACTGGATCCAGCTGCCGACCACGCTGCTGGCGCAGGTCGACGCGTCGATCGGCGGCAAGACCGCGCTCGACCTGCCGGAGGCCAAGAACGCGGTCGGGCTCTTCCACCATCCGCGGCTGGTGGTCGCCGACACCGATCTGCTGGCCACCCTGCCGCCGGAACAGGTCCGCTCGGGACTGGTCGAGGCGATCAAGGTGGCGGCGCTGCTCGATCCGGAGCTGCTGGCGCGTATCGAGCGGGACCGCGCGGCGCTGCTCGCCGGCGAAGCGGCGGCGCTGGCGCCGGTGGTCGCGGCGGCGGCGCGGCTCAAGGCGGGACTGGTCGAGCGCGACCCCGACGAGCGCGGCGAGCGCGCCCTGCTCAACTTCGGCCACACCCTCGGCCACGCCCTCGAGGCGGAGGTCGGTTACGGCCGGCTGCTGCACGGCGACGCGGTGGCGCACGGCATCCGCTTCGCGCTGCGGCTGTCGCTCCTCGAAGGGGGCGACCCGGCCTTTGCCCGACGGCTGGCGGCGCTGCTCGACGGGCTCGGAGTGCCGCCGCTGCCGCCGCTCGCCGCGGCGCCGCTGCTGGCGCGGCTCGAGCGCGACAAGAAGGGGCGAGAGGGGGGGCTGACCTGGGTGCTCGCGGCCTCGGCGGGGGAGGGGAGACTGGTCGCCGGCCTGCCGCCGGAGCGGGTCGCCGGCGAGCTGGCGGCCTTCCTGACCGCTCCGGCCGGCGAATCTCTATAATCCGGCCACCGTGAAGTCCATCGTCCGGCGGCTGCGGCTGCGACCCCTGGTCTTTCTCCTGCTGCTCGGCGCCGGCGCGGTGCCGCTGGCCATCGCCACCGGCCTTCTGATTCACCAGAACCGGGAGTTGCTCGAGACCGAGGAGAAGCGCTACCTCACCGAGTCGGCGCAGTCGCTCTCGCGCGAACTGCACGACTACCTCGCCGGCACGCGCGGACGCCTCGAACAGCTCGGTGCCTCGATCCTCGCCTTTCCCGGACCGGAGGCGATCGATCAGCGCCTGCGCGAGCCGTGGATCGGCGACCTGCTCGGGCGTTTCGTCCCGGCCAATCCGAACTTGCTGGCGCTCGGCCTGCTCGACGCCGCGGGCGAGGGGCCGCGCATGGCGCCGGCCGACCTGCCGCCAGCGCTCACCGAAGCGCTCGACGCGGCGTTCGCCGGCGCTCTCGGAGCCGGCGGGCGCGACTGGCGCTTCGCCTTCCTCGAGTCGACCAACGAGCCGGTGGCGGCGATCGCGCTGCCGATCGGCGACGCCGGGGGCGCGGCGCGGCTCTATGTCCAGGCGCTCGTGCGGCTGCGCCTGATCGAAGCGGTCTTCGAGCGCGAGGCGCAGGGCAGCGTCGGCGTTTTCCTGATCGACCGCGAGGGGCGACTGATCTGGAGCGAGGGCGCCGACGAGCGCACCGAGGCGGCGATCGCCGGCTCGAACCTGGTGCGCGACTTCGTGCGCAAGCCGCTCCACCTGACGGCCGAGTACACCGTGCCGACCGACACCGGTCCGGTGGCGATGCTCGGCCAGGTCAGCCCGGTCGAGGAGAGCGGCTGGGGGGTGGTGGTGCACAAGCCGGTCGCCGCCGCCTTCGAGGCGGCGCGGCGGATGGTGTGGAGCGCCGTCATCGCGACGGTGCTGCTGCTGGCGCTCGCGCTGGTGCTCGCCCTGGTCGCCTCGCGGTGGATCGGCGAGCCGATCCACCGCCTGATCGCCACCACGCACGAGATCGCCACCGGCAACTTCGGCAAGCGCCTGCCGGAGAACCGGCGGGTGGCCGAGATCGCCGAACTGGCGGCCGACTTCAACAGGATGAGCGGCTACGTCGAGGACTACGTCGGCAAGCTGCAGCACGCGGCGCGCCAGAACCGCGAGCTGTTCATCAGCTCGATCCGCGCCTTCGCCGCCGCCATCGACGCCAAGGACCCCTACACGCGCGGCCACTCCGAGCGGGTGGCCGAGATCTCGCGCACCATCGCGCGCCACCTCGGGCAGAGCGAGGAGCTGCAGCAGAAGCTGTGGATCGGCGCGCTGCTGCACGACATCGGCAAGATCGGTATCGAGGACCGCATTCTGCGCAAGGGCGGCGTGCTGACGGCCGAGGAGTTCGCGATGATGAAGACCCACCCGACGGTGGGGGCGGAGATCCTCGGGCCGATCGAGCAGCTGCGCGAGATGATTCCGATCGTGCGCTGGCATCACGAGAACTGGAACGGCCGCGGGTACCCCGACGGCCTGCGCGGCGAGGAGATCCCGCTGATGGCGCGCATCGTCGCGGTGGCCGACTGCTTCGACGCGGTGACCACCAACCGGCCCTACCAGAAGGCCTACGACAAGCGGCACGCCGCCGAGATCATCACCAAGCTGGCGGGATCGCGCTTCGACGCCAAGATCGTCACCGCGTTCCTGCGCGCCCACGAGATGGGGGACCTCGAGAAGCTGGTCGGCGAGTCCCCGGCCGCCGCCGCGATCGAGGTCGAGCTGCCCGTCGCCGCCAACATCTGAGGATCGCCGATGCCCTATCAGTACCTCCTCGCCGACCTGCTGGCGCGCAACGAAGGCGCGGTCGGCGTGCTCTTCCTCGACGACTCGGGCGAGACGATCGACGTCGCGTGCTCCGACTTCAGCCCCTACCAGATGAAGGTGGTCGGCGCCTACGTCGGCATCTACCTGCGCCAGGCGCAGCACTTCCTGGCCGATACCGGGCGCGGCGAGGTGCGCTGGCTGCACATCGAGAAGGAGTCCCTGCACCTCTACGCCCGGCCGCTGCCCGACGGCTACTACGTCGTGCTCGTGCAGCGCAGCCCCGGCCTGGCCGGGCGCGCCCGCCGGACCCTCGACGCGGCGTGCGCCCAGCTGTCGCGGGAGCTGTTCGGCGCCGCCTGATGGGCAACGACGAAGGACTGTGGGGAAAGCTGCGCGCCGGCCTGGCGCGCACCCAGGAGCGGATCGCCGAGCGACTCGGCGCGGCGCTCGACCTGCCGGCGTCACTCGACGCGGCGACCGCCGAGGAGCTCGAAGAGGCGCTGATCGCCGCCGACCTGGGCGTGGCGACGACCGGTCTGTTGATCGAACGGCTGCGCGAACGGCTGCGCCGCTCCGACCTCGGGCGCCCGGAGCGGCTGCGCGAGATGCTGGCCGGGGAGATCGAGCGGCTGCTCACCGAGGGGCCGGCCGCGACGCCGCCCGACGCCGGGGGCTGGCCGCGGGTCACGCTGGTGGTGGGGGTCAATGGCGCCGGCAAGACGACCTCGATCGCCAAGCTGGCGCGGCGCGAGCAGCTGGCCGGGCGCCGGGTGGTGCTCGCCGCGGCCGACACCTTCCGCGCCGCGGCGATCGAGCAGCTGGTGCTCTGGGGCGAGCGGCTCGGCGTCGAAGTGATCCGGCAGTCCGCCGGCTCGGATCCGGCGGCGGTGGTGCACGACGCGGTGCACGCGGCGCGCGCCCGGCGGGTCGATCACCTGATCGTCGACACGGCCGGCCGGCTGCACAACAAGGAGCACCTGATGGCGGAGCTGGCCAAGATCCGCCGCGTCCTCGACCGCGAGGCGACCGGCTGGACGGTGCGCACGCTGCTGGTGCTCGATGCCACCACCGGCCAGAACGCGCTCGCCCAGGCGCGCGCCTTCCTCACCGTGGCGGCGGTCGACGGCGTCCTGCTGAGCAAGCTCGACGGCACCGCCAGGGGGGGGATGGTGGTGGCGGTGGCGCGCGAGCTCGGCCTGCCGGTGCTCCACCTCGGCGTTGGCGAGAAGGCCGAGGATCTCGTCGACTTCGACCCGCGGGAGTTCGCCGCTGCCCTCGTTCGCTGACCCGCTGGCGCGCGCCCTCGCCCTGGCGCGGCGCGGACGCTTCACCGTCGCGCCGAATCCGCGCGTCGGCGCGGTGGTCGTGGCCGGCGACGAGGTCGTCGGTGAAGGCTGGCACCGGCGGCCCGGCGAGCCGCACGCCGAGGTGCTCGCCCTCGCCGCGGCCGGAGAGCGGGCGCGCGGCGCGACTCTCTTCCTGAACCTCGAACCGTGCGCCCACCACGGCCGCACGCCGCCGTGCGCCGACGCGGTGATCGCCGCCGGCGTGGCGCGTGTCGTCGCCTGCCAGGGCGATCCGGATCCGCGCACCGCCGGGAAGGGGTTCGCCCGCCTCGCCGCGGCGGGCATCGCGGTCGAGGTGGGCGGGAGGCGGGAGGAGGCGATCGAGCTCAACCTGCCGTTCCTCGTCGACCGGGTGCGCGGGCGGCCGGCGGTGACCCTCAAGTGGGCGGCCTCGCTCGACGGCCGGATCGCCACGGCGGCGGGCGAGAGCCAGTGGATCACCGGCGCGGCGGCGCGCCGCAACGCGCTCGAACTGCGCGAGGAGCACGACGCCATCGTCGTCGGCTCGGGAACCCTGCTCGCCGACGATCCGCGCCTCGACCGCCGGCTGGGGCTGGCCGGCCGCCCGAACCTGCGTGTCGTCGCCGACCGTCGCCTCCGCGCGCCCGCCACGGCACGCCTCTTCTCGGTGCCCGGCGGGATCGTTGTATACACTGAGAGCGCCGACGGAGCGCGTCGCGCGGCGCTCGAGCGCGCCGGCGCGGAGGTGGTGGTGCTGCCGGCGGTGACGCCGGCGGCGATGCTCGCCGAGCTGCGCGGCCGCGGTGTCCAGAGTCTGCTGGTCGAGGGGGGCGCGACCCTGGCGGGAGCCTTCCATGACGCCGGGCTGTGGGACCGGGTATCGATCTTCCTGGCGCCGCGCCTGCTGGGGGGAGCCGGAGCGCCGGCGGCCCTCGGAGGCCGGGGGGTGGCGGAGCTGGCGCAGGCTCTCGCGCTCGAACGGCTCACGGTGCGGCGCCTCGGCGAGGACTTGCGAATCACGGGGATGCGCAGCGGATGTTCACGGGACTTGTCCGGGAAGTCGGAAGACTGAGTCGGGATCCCCGGCCCTCGGCCGGCGGCGGGGTGCGCCTCGAGATCACCCACGGCGAGGAGCTCGGCCGGCTGCTCGGCGTCGGGGCGAGCCTGGCGGTGGCGGGCGTCTGCCTCACCGTGGTCGAGTCGACCCCGGCGCGGTCGGCCGTCGAGCTCTCGGCCGAGACGCTGGCGCGCACCCGCCTCGGGCGGCTGCGCAAGGGGGACGCGGTCAATCTCGAGCCGGCCCTGCGCGCCGGCGACCCGCTGGGCGGGCACTGGGTGCAGGGGCACGTCGACGGCCTCGTCGAGCTGGCGGCGCGCCGGGACGTCGGTGACCACGCCCGCTTCACCTTCGAGTTTCCCCCGGCCTTCGCCCCCTGGATCGCCGAGAAGGGGTCGGTGACGATCGACGGCGTGTCGCTGACCGTCGCCGCGCGCGACGAGCGCAGCTTCGACGTGGCCCTCATCCCGCACACCCTGGCGGTAACCACCCTGGGGGGGCTGCGGCCGGGCGAGCGCTGCCACTTCGAGGCGGACGTGCTCGCCAAGTACGTCGACCGGATCCTCGCCGCGCGCGGTCCGGCGGGCGGGTCGCCGCGGTGAGCTGGCGCGAGCTGGTTCCCGAACCGCTCGGACTCTGGATTCGCTCGGTGCCGAAGCGCTGGCCGGCGGCGGAGAACCCGGCGGTCGACCTGGCCGAACGGCGAATCCTCTGGCCTGCCGAGGAGCCCCAGGCCGCGGAATTGCCGCCGGTACCCGCCGCCGGGCGGGCCGACCCCTGCTACGTGCCCCCGGTGCCGCGGGCGCTGCGCGCCCGGCGCGAACGCTGGGTGCTCGACCTCGAGCGGGCGGGGGGCGTCGCGATCGTCCATCTGACCTGGGACGAGGCGGGCGAGCCGGCGGCGACCGGTTCGCGCTGGATCGATGCGCTCGCCTTCCTGCTCGGCGAAGGGTCCGTGGCCGACGCCGCCTCGCTGCCGCTCGAAGTCGCGGTGGCCATGCCGCTGCTGCCCGGGCTCTCGGCGACGCCGGAGAGCTGGCGCCCCTGGCTCGACGCCCTGGCCGTGGCGGGCCGGCGCCTGGTCGTCGGCCTGCCGGTCGAGCTGACGCCGCTCGACCGCCGGCGCCTCGCCGATCTCGCCGGAGAGGAGCACTGGGAGGCGATCTTCCACGGCGACGTCGCGGGGGAGCGCGAGTTCGTCCGCCTCGCGGCGGCGCTCGGACTCGAGACCCGCGTGCCGCGCCCGCGCGCGGCGCGCACGCCGCGCGCGCAGCGCAACCGCGAACTCGCCACGGCGCTCGCCGAGGCGGGGCACCTGGTCCTGCGCCTCGGCGGCTCGGAGGCCGAAGGGCAGGCGCTGCTCGCCTCCGCTCGCCACCTCGAGGCGACGCCGCTCGACGTGCCGGCGCTGACGCGCGAGGGGAATCTTCCGGTGCTCTCCTGGCTCTCGCCGGGGGCGCGGGAGATGGTGGCCGAGCTGGTCGAGAGCGGACGCAGTCAGCGCCTGGAGAAGCTGCTGCTCGACTGGTGCGCGCCGGCGAGCGCCGCGTGAACGGGAGCGTCGCCGCGGCCCCCGGGGCGCCCGACCTCGGCCTCTACCTCCACGTCCCCTTCTGCCGCACCCGTTGTCGCTACTGCGATTTCTACCGGGTGGGGGAGAACCGCGGGCGGATGGACCGCTTCCTCGCCGCCCTGCACGCCGAGATCGACGGCTGGACACAGCTCCACGGGCGCGTCGCCTCGACCCTCTTCCTCGGTGGCGGCACGCCTTCGCTGCTCGAGCCGGAGGAGATCGGCGGGATCCTCGATCACCTCGCCCGCCGCTTCCCCTTCGCCCCCGGGGTCGAGATCACGGCGGAGGCGAATCCGTCGGACCTGACGCCGGAGCGGCTCGCCGGGCTGCGCGCCGCCGGGGTCGACCGGCTGTCGGTCGGCATCCAGTCGTTCGTCGACCGCGAGCTCGCCCTGCTCGGCCGCCGGCACGACGCCGCGCACGCCGCGGCGGTCGTCGGCGCGGCGCGGCGCGCCGGGTTCGACCGCCTGTCGATCGACCTGATGGTCGGCATCCCCGGGCAGACCGACGGGA
This sequence comes from uncultured Thermoanaerobaculia bacterium, assembly GCA_964471955.1. Classification (GTDB taxonomy): domain Bacteria; phylum Acidobacteriota; class Thermoanaerobaculia; order Multivoradales; family JAGPDF01; genus JACTMI01. The sequence continues at coordinate 9,128 of CAYYIK010000017.1, forward strand.
GCTTCGCCACCTCGCTCGAGCGCGCCCTCGCCCTGGCGCCCGACCACGTCTCGCTCTACCTGCTCGAGGTGCACCCGGGCTCGGAGATCGACGGCCTGCGCCGCACCCGTCCGCGGCTGTTCGCCGGCGAGGAGGCGCAGCGGCGGCGCTACCTGGCGATGCGCCGGCGCCTGACGGCGGCGGGCTTCCAGCACTACGAGATCTCGAACTTCGCCCGGCCGGGCGAGGAGTGCCGGCACAACCTGCGCTACTGGCGCTGCCGGGACTGGCTGGGTTTCGGCCCGGCGGCCCACTCGTCGATCGACGGCAGGCGCTTCCGCCACCCACCCGACCTCGAAGGCTGGATCGCCGGCCCGCTTGCCGTCGAGCCGATGGAGTCCGATGCGGCCGAGGAGCGGGTCTTCCTCGGCCTGCGCCTCGCGGAGGGGATCGACCTCGCCCTGCTCGCGGCAGCCGGCGTGCCGCGTGACGAAGCCGAGCGCCGCGTCGCTCGCCTCGCCGACTTCGTCGAGCTCGAAGGCGACCGCCTGCGCCTCACCCCCGAGGGCTACCTGCTCTCCAACCCCGTCCTCGCCGAACTCCTGCGGCCGAGCGACAGCTGAGTCCGGGG
>CAYYIK010000017.1:9837-43363 GCA_964471955.1 uncultured Thermoanaerobaculia bacterium
TCTCCAACCCCGTCCTCGCCGAACTCCTGCGGCCGAGCGACAGCTGAGTCCGGGGCGCTGGGGAAGACAAGACCAGGCTCTTTTGTTCAAGACAGAGACGTAAGGCAAAGGCAAAGACTTCCATTGAAGGGGGTGGGGGGCGGAGCGGCTGGCGGCGAGTCCACCACGGCCGCTGCGCCCTCGACATTGCCGCGACACCCGGCACCCCCTTCAATGAAAGCTTTTCCCGAGCTTCCCGGCCAGCACGTTCGCCCCGAACTCGCTACCGGAAACCCAGGCTCCCGCCCCCTTCAATGGACGTCTTTGCCTTTGTCTTGCGTCTTCGTCTTGAACAAATAGGCCTTGTCTTTCTGACCCGGCCCGAGGCGGGGGGTGGGCGGGGAGTTGGATAGAGTCGCGGCGATGACGCGAGCGGCGATCGATCTGCGGTCGGACACGGTGACGAAGCCGGATGCGGCGATGCGGCGGGCGATGGCGGAGGCCGAGGTCGGCGACGACGTCTACGGCGAGGACCCGACGGTCGCCCTGCTCGAGCGTGAGGCGGCGGCGGCGCTGGGGTTCGAGGCGGCGCTCTTCGTGCCGTCGGGGATCATGGGCAATCAGATCGGCCTGCGCCTCATCACGCCGCGCGGCTCGGAGCTGCTCTGCGACGAGCGGGCGCACGTGGTGATGTTCGAGGCCGGGGCGGCGGCGGCGGTGTCGGGCATCCAGACCCGCACCCTGCCGTCGGCCGACGGGCTGCCGGACCCCGAGCGACTGGCCGCGGCGCTCGTCCGCCCCGGTGGCTACCGCGAGCCGACCGGCGCGGTGGCGCTCGAGAACACCCACAACATGGCCGGTGGCCGGGTCTTCTCCCGCCGGAGGATCGAGCCGCTGCTCGAGCTGGCGCGCGCCATCGGGGTGCCGGTGCATCTCGACGGCGCCCGCATCTGGAACGCCGCCGTGGCGCTGGGGACGACGCCGGCCGAGCTGGCCCGCGGCTTCGACACGGTGATGTTCTGCCTGTCGAAGGGGCTCGGCGCGCCGGTGGGGTCGATGCTCTGCGCCTCGCGCGAGCGGATCGCCGCGGCCCGTGAGGTGCGCCGCCAGCTGGGCGGCGCGATGCGGCAGGTCGGCGTGCTGGCGGCGGCCGGCCTCGTTGCCCTGCGCGACGGACCGGCGCGGCTGGGCGACGATCACCGCCGCGCCCGGCGATTCGGCGAGTCCCTCGCGGAGCGCCCGGACGTCGAACTCGATCCGGCGACGATCGAGACCAACATCGGCATCTTCCGCGTCCGGCCGCGCGGCTCCGGCGAACGTGAGCCGGCGCCGCGCTGGGCGATGGCCGCCGAGAGCGCCGGCGTGCGCCTGTCGGCCATCGACGGCGAGCGGGTGCGCTTCGTCACCCACAGGGACCTGACCGACGACGACATCGAGGCGGCGATCGAGCGCCTCGCGGGAGTGAACGGATGAAGACGACGAAGGGCTTCCTGGCTTGCGGAGTGCTGGCGCTGCTGCTTTCCGGTTGCGGCCCGCGCGGGGCGGAGGCGCCGCCGCCGACGCAGGCGCCGGCGGCCGATCCGGCCGGCGACGCGGCGCCGCTGACGCCGCAGGAGATCCTCGAACGCAAGCTGCAGGCCGGGCCGGTCGTCGGGCCGCCCCCCGGCGCCCCGGCGAGCGAGCTCCTGGAGCAGGCGCAGGCGGCCTACGGCGCGGCGCGCGAGGCGGTGCTGGGACGCGACTTCGTCACCGGCATCGCGCGTCTGCGCGAGGCGGTCGAGCTCGATCCGGGGTTCGGGGAGGCCTGGTATCAGCTCGGCGAGACCCACCACGGTCTGGCCATGCAGCTCGCCGAGACCGATGCCGTGCAGGCGGTCGAGCAGGAGCGCCAGGCGCTGTCGGCCCTGTTGCGCGCGCGCGACCTGCTGGCCGGCGCCTCGGTGCGGACGGTCAACGCATTCGACCTGCACGAGCTGCGCGAGTCGACCGAGCGCCGCCTGGCGCAGATCGACCCGCTGCCGGAGCTCGAGGCCGACATCGTCCAGCGGCTGCGCGACCTGGCGGTCGAGACGGCCGGCGAACCGCCGACGCTCGAGTTCGACCTCGACGAGGAGGAGTCGTACGAAGCGGCGCCGGAGGAGTCGGAGGCCGCCTCCGAAGCGGCTCCGCCGGCAGCGTCCTGAAGCGCGCCGCCGCGGACGTTCAGGCGGGGATGCGGGCGACCAGTTCGACCTCGACGCGCGCCCCCTTCGGCAGGCCGGCCACGGCCACCGTCGAGCGCGCCGGCTTGTGGTCGCCGAATGCGCGCGCGTAGATCCCGTTGAGCACCGCGAAGTCGGCCATGTCGGCGAGGAAGACCGTCGTCTTGACCACGTCGGAGAAGCGGCAGCCCGCCGAGGCGAGGACCGCTTCGAGATTGGCGAAAACGCGTTCGGCCTGGGCGGCGAAGTCGGCCGAAACCAGCTCGCCGCCCGCCGGGTCGAGGCCGATCTGTCCGGAAGAGAAGAGCCAGCCGTCGACCGAGACCGACTGCGAGTAGGGACCGATGGCCGCGGGGGCCGCGGCGGTGTGGTGAGTCTGCATTACGCCTCCTGTCTGCCTTCGTCGAACTCCACCACCCCGATGTCGGGGAGGTTGCGGTAGCGCTCGTCGTAGTCGAGGCCGTAGCCGACGACGAAGTCGCGCCCGATGCGGAAGCCGCTGTAGTCGATCGGCACGTCGACCTCGCGCGCCTCGTGCTTGTCGAGCAGGGCGCACAGGCGGACGGTGCGGGCGCCGCGGAAGCGGAACAGGTCGAGGATCGTGCGCAGCGTCCAGCCGGTGTCGACGATGTCCTCGACCAGCAGGACGTCGCGGCCGCGGATCGACAGGTCGATGTCGCGCTTGATCCGCACCTCGCCGGCCGAAGTCCCCGAGCCGTAGCTCGAAGTCTGGAAGAAGTCGACCGTTACCGGCACGGTGAGGCGCCGGGTGAGGTCGGTGAAGAAGTAGATGGCACCCTTGAGCACGCCGACGGCCACCAGGCCGTCGCCCCCGGCATAGTCGCGATCGATCTCGGCGGCCAGCTCGGTCACGCGCCGGTCCAGCGTCGCGGCGTCGATGAGCGTGCGGATCCTGTGGCTATCTTTCACATGGCTCATGGCTTACAATCCCGACTCGATCTCCGGACAGGTGCCGTGACAGACCTCGATCTCCCGACCCAGCACCGTCGTTACGTCGAGCTCGCCGGGCGTTTCAAGGCGGGCTGGACGTTTCACCAGTTCCTGCAGGGACTCCAGAAGTTCTTCGTCGAAGCGGAGATTCCGCGCTATCCGTCCGACTTCCAGGAGATCCACGCCACCCTCAAGACGATTGCCGACGAGCTCAGCGGTTCGGAGCCGGCCAAGGTGGCGGCCGATCTCGAGCGGGCCCGCCGGCAGCTCGCCCAGATGACCGCACTGCTGTCGGCCGCCGACGCCCGCGTCGCGCCGCCGCTGCTGCGCCAGTTCTTCGAACGGGTGCGCAACTACGACGACCAGATCCTAGCTCAGATGGTGCGCTTCTACCTGCTGCTGGCGAGCGAGGAGGGCCTGAGCGGTGATCGGCTCGACAAGGTCGACTTCCTGGTCACCAAGCTCTCCGAGGAGGTCGACCCGGTCTCCGGCGCCATGGTGATGCGCGACCGCGCCCGGCTGCGCCCGATGTTCCAGGGCTTCTGGGCGATGTTCGAGGATCTCTCGCCCGACGAGTCCTGGCTCGAGCAGCGGCGCGTCGAGATCTCCGACATGCGCCGGGAGCTGGCCGGCCTTCCCGGCCTCGACGCGCTGGCCGACAGCCGGCTGGTGCACCGCTACCGCGAGGCCAAGCAGATTCTCGGACGCTACCTGCTGCATCCGGATGTCCTCGCCGCGGTGGTGGAGACGAACCTGGCGGTCAAGAACAAGGTGCGCCAGAACTTCCGCGCCGAGGAAGAGCGCATCCTCGAGGAGTCGAAGCGCCTGCTCGAGCTCGAGGGGCAGGTGGCGGTCGACATGCAGCTCGACCAGGAGCTGACCGTCTTCCGGCAGCGTTTCGAGGAGTTCGAGGCCAAGCACCGCACGGCCAATGTCAAGCTGGAGGACATCGCCTTCCTGCGCCGGCAGGTGGAGGGTCTGATGCCCCGCCTGACGCGCGGCGCGACGCCGGAGGGGCGCGACGAGGGCGCCCCCGAGCCCGGCACGGCCGAGTTCGAGCTGCCGGCGGACGAGAGTCTGACCACCCACTACAAGGAGCTGATCGACTCCCTGCACGGCACCGACCGCGCCGCGGCGCCACGCGACGTGGCGCTGGGGCGGGACGTCTACCACCTGCGCCTCGAGCCGCGCGAGGTGATCGCCTACCGCCGGGTCCACGACCGGCCCGAGGGGGACGAGGCCACCGAGCGCTTCCTGCTCGAGGCGGCGGCGCTGCGTCTGAAGATGAACGAGGAGGCGGCGCAGATCACCGAGATCCTCGACGAGACGGCGGTGACGCGCGAGTCGCCGATCTTCGACCGCGCCCGCCACACCACCAAGCTGGGCGACGCCTATGCGCAGCGCTTCGGCGCCCTCATCGACACGGCGGTGCGCGGCGGCGCCTTCGCCGAGGCGCAGCAGCTCCAGCTCCTGCGCATGCGCCTGATCCGCGACTACTCCGGCCTCTGGCTCCTGGTCAACCGCCCGAGCTCGACCTGATTGGCGGCGGGCGAGGCGACCTCAGACCTCGCCACGCTGAATGCGCAGCAGCAGTTCGACTCGACTGGCGACGCCGAGCTTCTCGTAGACGTGGTGCAGGTGCAGCTTGACGGTCCCCTCGGAGATGCCGAGGCGCTGGGCGATCGCGCGGTTGCGCAGCCCCTCGCCGAGCATCCGGACGATCTCGGTCTCGCGCGGGGTGAGCCCTTCGGTCCTGCCCACCGGGCCCGCCGCCCGCTGGGCCGCCTCGTCGAGAGCGCGTGACACCAGGGCGGAGTCGAACCACTGCCCTCCGGCGTGGATCCGGCGGGCCGCCTCGACGAGCAACTCGGGGGCCTCCTCCTTGAGCACCAGGCCCCGCGCGCCCAGCCGCAGTGCCTCGACCACCTGGTGCGGATCGATCGCGGCGGTGAGGAGCAGGGCGCGGGTTCCGGTCTGCCGCTCGCGCAACGACGCGAGCACCTCGAGGCCGTCGCCGTCCGGCATCCGGAGGTCGAGCACCAGCAGGTCGGGTGATTCGCGCTCGATGGCCGCCAGCGTCTCCTCGCCGTTGCGACAGCGGGCGACGACGTCGAAGTCGCTGGCGGTGCGAAAGAGCCGCTCCAGCCCGTCGAGGACGATCGGATGGTCGTCGGCCAGCACGACGCGGATCGGGCCACTCATCGGACTACCGCGGCTGCCAGCGGCAATTCGATCTCGAGGCGCGTTCCGCCCGGGCCGGTGTCGAGATCGAGCCGTCCGCCGCGCGAGGCGACCCGTTCGCGCAGCGAGCGCGGGCCGGTGCCGGCCCGCGTCAGGGCGGCGAGGTCGAAGCGGCCGTGAAAAGGGAAGCCGCGGCCGTCGTCGGACACTTCCAGGAGAAGACGATCGGGATCCGGGCGCCGGAGCCGCACGGTAATCCGCCGCGCGCCGCCGTGGCGGGCCGCGTTGACCAGCGCCTCGCGCACCAGAAAGTAGAGGTCGCGCTCGGCGAGCTCGGGCAGGTCGTCGTCCAGTGTGTCGGCTTCGAGTTCGACGCGCAGGCTCCACTCCTGCTCGGCGCGCTGGAGCAGCTCGGCGAGTCGGGGTGCGAGATCGAACATCGGAGCGTCGCGCCGCGGCGGCTCGAGATCCTGGATGACGAAGCGCAGGTCTCGCTGTTCGAGGGCGACCAGCTGCTGCAGCTCCTCGAGACTGCGCTCGGCTTCAGGCAGCGCCCCGGGCAGCAGACGCCTCGCCGCCGCCAGGCGCAGACCGAACCCGGTGAGCGACTGAAGGACGCCGTCGTGAAGGTCGCGGGCAAGCCGCACCCGTTCCTCGGACGCTGCCGCCGACCGGATGCGGGCGAGCAGCTCGATCCCCTCCACCCGAGCGCCGGCGAGGGCCGCGGTAATGCCCGCCAGCTGCAGATCGTCGGTGGTCGCCCACCTGGGATCGACGACGAAGAGTCGGAGCTGGACGAGCCGGCCGGTCCAGGTGGTCGAAAGGATGCTGCGGCCTCCCAGGGGCGCGGCGAGCTCGGACGCCAGAGGCGAGCCGCCGTTCCAGCGTGCCGGGGTGCCGGACCGCAGCAGGGCCACTTCGAGCCCGGCGGGCCGGGAGGCGAGGAGGAAATCGTCGGCTCCGGCCCCGACGAGCGCGTGGAGCGGCCGCTCGAAGGCGAGGCGACGACTCGCACCGTCCGAATGCAGGACCAGCTCGGTACGCGGCTCGTCGAACAGCGACCAGGCGAGAGCGACGCTCTTTCCCGGATGGATCCGAGCCACGTGAACGAGGAGGTCGTCGAGCACCGGCTCGGAGTCGCCCGGCGTGACGTCCGGCCAGGCGGCGAGCAGGGCGATCTCGGAGCGACTGCGCTCCTCGTGCCAGCCGAGGTAGCCGAGCAGCAGCGCGACCACCGCCATGTAGACACCCCGAATCACCCATTCGTTGAGCTGGAAGGCCGGGTCCCGCAGGACTTCGGAGAAGTAGTAGCCGAGGCCCAGAAAGGACGCCAGGCTGGCGACCGCGGTCCACAGCGTCCCCCGCCAGCGCCAGCGCAGCGTGGCGCAGACCAGGGAGAAGACGAAGTAGGCGATGAACGGGCTGGCCGGGCCCGAGGTGAAGTACATGAAGGTGGAGAAAAAGACGAGGTCGAAGCTGTGCTCGACCAGCGCGCCGACACCGCCGGAGCGGCCGGTACGCCAGGAAAACAGCGCGAGCAGCGTGGAATAGGCGAGGTATGCGGCCAGCAGGCCGTAGGCGGTCGCCGCGTACTTGGCGGGTTCGGAAGGGTCGCGCCAGAGGGCGAGCAGCGAGGAACCTGCCAGCACCACCCGGCCGACTGCGATCAGGCGTTCGGCGCGAAGGCGCGGAGGGAAAGGCGGCTGCACGGCGCGATCCTATCGGCGGCCTCGAGTGACGGGGTCTATCGAAAGTACGAGGTGAGGGATCCCACCAAGGTTCGATTCCTCGCGGCGCGGGCCGGCGCTAGGCTGTCGGCATGACCAGAAACCGATTTCTCTTCTCCGTCGTCCTGCTCGTTCTCGCCTCGACCCTGGTGACCGGCTGCGCCCGCAAGAAGCCCGCGACGGCGCCGGTGGAAGCGCCGGTGAGCATCGTCGAGCCGACCGCTCCCGAAGCTTCGCCAGCCCCCGTCGACCCGGTCGAGAGCCCGCTGTCCGGCGACCTGCTCGCCGCCAACGAATACGCTTACGCCAACGGCCTGCTGGGCGACGTCTATTTCGATTTCGACATCGCCACTCTGCGCGAAGACGCACGCGAGCGTCTGTCGCGCAACGCCGAGTTCCTGCGCTCCCATCCGGAGTTCGTCGTGCAGATCCAGGGGCACTGCGACGAGCGCGGCACGAACGACTACAACCTCGCCCTCGGCGAGCGGCGCGCCCGGGCCGCGTACGACTATCTGGTGCAGCTGGGTGTCTCCGCGGCCCGCCTGCGCAGCCTCAGCTACGGCGAGGAGCGCCCGCTGTGCACGGCTTCCGACGAGTCCTGCTGGCAGAGAAACCGCCGGGCCCACTTCCTGCTGATCGAGCGGACGAACTGACGCCGGCGGGCCGCGGCGACCGACTCACTCCGGGTCGGTCAGTCGCGGGTCGCCGAGCAGGGCGGTGAGCAGGGCGGCGAGGCGGCCGGAGGCGGCGCGGCCGGCCGCGAGGACCTCCTCATGGTGCAGCGGCGCGTCGACGACGCCGGCGGCGGGGTTGGCGACCAGCGACAGCACGAGGCAGCGCAGACCCAGGTGGCGGGCGGCAATCACCTCGTGGACGGTCGACATGCCGACCAGGTCCGCCCCCAGGGTGCGCAGCATGCGCACCTCGGCCGGCGTCTCGTAGGCCGGCCCCGGCATGCCGGCGTAGACCCCCTCGGGCAGCTCGAAGCCGAGCCGCGCCGCGTGCCGGCGGGCGAGCTCGCGCAGCGCCGGGGCGTAGGCGGCGCTCATGTCCGGAAAGCGCGGCCCCCACGCGGCGGGAGGCTCGCCATGGAGCGGCGAAGTGCCGGTGAAGTTGATCTGGTCGGCGATCGCCGCCAGCGTGCCGGCCGGCCACTCGGGGCGGATGCCGCCGGCGGCGTTGGTCATCAGCAGCGTCCGTGCCCCGAGCAGCGCCGCCAGACGCAGCGGAAAGACCACCTCCCCCGGCGAGTAGCCCTGATAGCCGTGCAGCCGGCCGCGCAGGTAGACGACCTGGCGACCCGCCGGCGTCTCGATCCGCTCGAGCGCGTGCGTATGGCCGGCCACCGAGTGGACCGGAAAGGGGAGCCAGTCGGCGAGCGGCTCGCCGCCGCGGCGGGTGCCCGGCAAGTCGACGCTCAGACCCGAGCCGGCAACCAGGACGACGTCGGGGGCCGGATGGCCGGCGGCGCGCCAGCGCGCGGCGGCCGCTTCGAGTTCGGGGACGAGGTGATTCATGGCCGGGAATCCTACCCGCGCCAGCGCCGTCCCGGCGCGCGTTCACGCTATCCTTGCGCCCCGATGTCCGAACTCGACGACCAGATCGCCGTCCGGCGGGCCAAGCGGGAGCGCCTGCGCGCCCGCGGAGTCGAGGCCTTCCCGGCCCGCTGTCCGCACGACGCCGAACCCTTCGAAGTGCAGCGGCGCTGGGGCGGCGACGATGCCGCCTCTCTCGAGGCCGCGGCGGTGCGCCTGCGCGTCCCCGGCCGCCTGCGAGCGCGTCGCGACCAGGGCAAGCTCGCCTTCCTCGACCTCTCCGACGGGCGCGCCAGGGTGCAGCTGTTCGTCCGCAAGGAGAAGCTCGACGAGGCCTCGCGCCAGCTGCTCGACGACCTCGATCTCGGCGACTACCTGCTGGCCGAAGGGGTTCTCGGGCGCACCCGCGCCGGCGAGCTGTCGATCTTCGCCGAGCGGCTGACTCTGCTCGCCAAGGCGCTGCGTCCGCTGCCCGAGAAGTGGCACGGCCTGGCCGACGTCGAATCGCGCTACCGCCAGCGCTATCTCGACCTGATCGCCAACGAGGAGTCGCGGCGAACCTTCGAGATCCGCGCCCGCCTGATCTCCGGCATCCGCCGATTCCTCGACGCGCGCGGCTTCCTCGAGGTCGAGACTCCGATGATGCAGCCGGTGCCCGGCGGCGCCGCGGCGCGGCCGTTCGTCACCCATCACAACGCGCTCGACCTCGAGCTCTACCTGCGCATCGCTCCCGAGCTCTATCTCAAGCGCCTGGTGGTCGGCGGCCTGCACCGGGTCTACGAAATCAACCGCAACTTCCGCAACGAGGGGATCTCGACCCAGCACAACCCCGAGTTCACCATGCTCGAGTTCTACCAGGCCTACAGCGACTATCACCAGCTGATGGACCTGACCGAGGAGCTCATCGTTGCGCTCGTTCGCGACCTCCATCCCGAAAACGACGAAAGGCTTTCATTCAAGGGAAAGACGATCGACTTCGGGAGGCCGTGGCCGCGTTGGACCATGGCCGAGGCCCTGCAGCAGCTGGCGGGGGTGGCCGCGGAGCGCACGGCGACGAGCGACGGACTGCTGGACGAGTTCCAGGCCCGCGGCATCGCACCTCCGAAGGAGGCCTTCGCCGCGGCCGGGGTGACCCCCGCCGCCACGGACTCGCCGCCGTCGGCCGAAACCGCCCGCGTCCCCCTCTATGGAGTCTTGTTGTCCGCTCTCTTCGAGGCGCTCTGCGAAGAGAAGCTGGACGGTCCGGTCTTCATCATCGACCACCCGGTCGAGATCTCGCCGCTCGCCAAGCAGAAGCCGGAGGACCCCCGGTTCACGGAACGGTTCGAGCTCTACATCGGCGGCATGGAGGTGGCCAACGCCTTCTCAGAGCTCAACGACCCGGACATCCAGGCGGAGCGGTTCCGCGCCCAGCTGGCGGCGCGCGACGCCGGCGACGCCGAGGCGCACCGCTTCGATCACGACTACGTGCGGGCGCTCGAGCACGCCATGCCGCCGGCCGGCGGCGAGGGGATCGGCATCGACCGCCTGACGATGCTGCTGGCCGACCGCGCGTCGATCCGCGACGTCATCCTCTTTCCGCTGCTGCGGCCCGAGGCGACGGGGGAGGGCGGCCCGGCCCGCGACCCGGACCCGGGCGGCGCTTGAGCGCTCCGGCGACCCCCTTTCCGCTCTACCTCGCCCTGCGCTACCTGCGCAGCACGCGGCGCGACGCCTTCACCAGCTTCCTCTCGGCGGTGGCCGCGGGCGGCATCGGCCTGGGGGTCGCCGCCCTCGTGCTGGCGCTCGGGGCGCTCGGCGGCATGCAACGGGCGCTGCGGAGCGAGATCGTCGCCCGCACGCCGGCGCTCGCCGTGACGCTGCCGGCCGGCAGCGACGCGCTGGCGGCGGCGGACCTACTGGAGCGCACCCCGGGGGTCAGCGGCGTGCAGCGGATCCTGCCCGGGCGTGGCTGGCTGCTCGCCGCCGGCCGCGCCCTGCCGCTCGAGCTGGTCGGTTTCGCCGGCGCCCTGCCGCCGTCCTTCCCCGGAGCCAGCGACCGCCTGCCGGGTCTCTACCTGGCCGATGCCGATGCGGCGCGTTTCGGGCTCGACGTCGGGGAGATCGTGACCCTGGCCGCGCCGCGGCCGACCCTGACTCCGCTGGGCCCGCAGCCCCGCCTGCTCACCCTGCGACTCGCCGGCACGTTCGAAGCCTCGCGGACCGGCGAGGAGGCCCGCGCCGCGCTGCCACTCGAGCGCGCCGAGATCCTGCTCGGCGCCGACCGCCCGGTGCGCCTCGAGGTGGCCGCCACGGACCTCGAACTGGCCACGGGTCTGGCAGAGGCGTGGCGCCGCGAGCTGCCACCCGGCACCCGGGTCGAGACCTGGCAGGACCTCAACCGGCCGCTCTTCTTCGCCCTGGCGCTCGAGCGGACGGTGCTCTTCCTGGCCGTCTCGCTGATCGTCGCGGTGGCGGCGGTCGCCCTCTTCTCCGACCTGCAGCTGGTCGCCTCGACCAAGCGGCGCGAGCTGGCGGTGCTGGCGGCGATGGGGGCGGGTCAGGGGGCGCTGCGGCGCACCTTTCTCGCCCTCGGCGGCCTGCTCGGAGCGCTCGGCGCGGTGGGGGGCGGGGTGCTGGGCTGGGCAGCGGCGCTGCTGCTGGACCGCTTCCGGCTGCTGCGCCTGCCGCCCGGCCTGCTGCTCTTCGACGCCCTGCCTTTCCACGTGCGGCCGGGAGACGTCCTGGCGGTGGTCCTGGTGACCGTCATTCTGACGCTCGGCTGCTCGGCGCTCGGCGCTGCGCGGGCGGCGCGTGGCGTCCCGGTCGAGGGGCTGCGCCGGTGAGCGTCGCGGTTTCGGCGCGCGGCCTCACCCGCGTCTACCGGGACGCGACGCGCCAGGTCGAGGTGCTGCGCGGCGTGGACCTCGATCTCGCCCCCGGGGAGCTGGTCGCCGTGGTCGGCCCGTCGGGATCGGGCAAATCGACGCTGCTGCACCTGCTCGGCGGCCTGGACCGGCCGGACGCGGGGACGATCGAGGTCGGCGGCCGGCGGATCGACCCGCTCGGCGCCGAGGAGCTGGCGGCCTTCCGCAACCGCACGGTCGGCTTCGTCTTCCAGTTCCACCAGCTGCTCGCCGATTTCACCGCGCTCGAGAACGTCGCCCTGCCGGGGCGCATCGCCGGCCTGCCGCCAGGACGGCTGGCCGAGCGCGCCGCGGCGCTGCTCGCCGAAGTCGGCCTGGCCGATCGCGCCGATCACTTCCCGGGGCAGCTCTCGGGCGGCGAGCAGCAGCGCGTCGCCCTCTGCCGCGCCCTGCTGCTCGAACCGCCGCTGGTGCTCGCCGACGAGCCGACCGGCAACCTCGACGCGGCCGCCGGCGAACGGGTCTTCGAACTGCTCGCCGCCCTCGTCGAGCGCCACGGCACCACCGCGCTGGTGGTGACCCACAACCCCGAACTGGCCCGCCGGTGTGCTAGGATCCTGGTGCTGGAAGGCGGGCGGTTGCGCGACGGAAACATCTGAGCGCGCACGACTTCCGAGCCGCTCCGGCCACGGAGGCGAGGTGTTCGAGAAGTTCAACGAGAAGGCGAGGCGGGCGCTGTTCTTCGCCCGCTACGAGGCTTCGAAGCTCGGCAGTCGGGTCATCGAGTCCGAGCACATCCTGCTCGGCATCCTGCGCGAAGGCGAGGAGTCGGTCGCCGAGCTCTTCCGCCGCTTCCAGATCAAACCCGAGGATCTGCGCCGCGAGATCGAAGGTGAGCGCGTCTTCGTCGAGCGCATCAGCTCGACCGCCGAGCTGCCGCTCTCCGAAGAGTCGAAGAAGATCCTCGCCTACGCCGCCCACGAGGCCGAGTCGATGCTGCATCCGGCGGTCGGTTCGGAACACCTGCTGGTCGGCATCCTGCGCGTCGACGGCTCGGTGGCGCAGCGCATCCTCGCCCAGCAGGGACTCGACGTCTACTCGCTGCGCGAGGAGGTGCTCGGCCTGGCCAAGGAGCGCGACAGCGCGCAGCAGAAGAAGGAACTTCCCTTCCTGTCCGAGTACGCCCGCGACCTCACCGCGCTGGCGCAGCAGGGGGGCTTCGATCCGCTGGTCGGCCGGGAGCGCGAGGTCGAGCGGATCATCCAGATCCTCTCGCGGCGCACGAAGAACAACCCGATCCTGCTCGGCGAGCCGGGCGTCGGCAAGACGGCGATCGTCGAGGGGCTGGCGCAGCGCATCGTCGAGGGGCGGGTGCCGATCTTCCTCGCCACCAAGCGCGTGCTGGCGCTCGACCTGTCGCTGATCGTCGCCGGCACCAAGTACCGCGGCCAGTTCGAGGAGCGCCTGAAGGGGATCCTCAAGGAGCTCAAGGAGAACAAGGACATCATCGTCTTCGTCGACGAGATCCACTCCCTGATCGGCGCCGGTTCCGCCGAGGGGTCGCTCGACGCGGCGAACATCCTCAAGCCGGCGCTGTCGCGCGGCGAGGTCGCCTGCATCGGCGCGACGACGCTCAAGGAGTACCGCAAGTTCATCGAGAAGGACCGCTCGCTGCTGCGCCGTTTCCAGGCGGTCAACGTCCAGCCCCCGAGCAACGAGGAGACGATGTCCATCCTCGAGGGGATCAAGGAGCGCTACGAGTCCTTCCACAAAGTGCGCTACGCCGACGACGCGCTGCGCACCGCGATCTACCAGTCGACGCGCTACATCACCGACCGCTTCCAGCCCGACAAGGCCATCGACGTGCTCGACGAGGCGGGCGCCAAGGTCAAGCTGCGCAAGGTGCGCGACACGCAGAACCTGCGCCGGATCGAGCAGGAGATTCGGGACGTCGTCAAGCAGATGAAGCAGTCGATCTCCGACAAGCAGTTCGAGGACGCCGTCTACCTGCGCGAGCGCGAGATCGAGCTGCGCGACGACCTCGAGCGGATGGCCGCGCTGTCCGGCGAGGACGACGAGCTGGAGGTCACGGCGCGCGACATCGAGGAGGTCGTCTCCTCGTGGACCGGCATTCCGGTCTCCTCGCTGCAGAAGGACGAGGCGCAGCGCCTGATCCGCATGGAGGAGTGGCTGCGCGGCCACGTCGTCGGCCAGGACGCGGCGATCAGCGCCATCTCGCGCGCCATCCGGCGTTCGCGCCTCGGCGTGGCGAGCCCGCGGCGGCCGATGGGTTCGTTCATCTTCCTCGGCCCCTCGGGAGTCGGAAAGACCGAGGTCGCCCGCCGCCTGGCGGAGTTCCTGTTCGGTTCCCAGCAGGCGCTGATCCGCTTCGACATGAGCGAGTACATGGAGAAGCACGCCGTATCGAAGCTGATCGGCTCGCCGCCGGGGTACGTGGGGCACGAAGAGGGCGGACAGCTCACCGAGCGGATCCGCCGCCAGCCCTATTCGGTGGTGCTGTTCGACGAGATCGAGAAGGCGCATCCGGACATCGCCAACCTGATGCTGCAGATCCTCGACGACGGGACGCTGACGGACTCCTACGGCAATCCGGTCGACTTCAAGAACACGCTGGTGCTGATGACGTCGAACCTCGGCAGCAAGCTGGTGACCCGCGGCGGCAGGATGGGCTTCGGCGGACAGACCGCGGACGAGGCTTTCCGCCGCATCGAGGAGGAGATCCTCTCCGAGCTCAAGCGTTCCTTCAGCCCCGAATTCATCAACCGGGTCGACGAGGTGATCGTCTTCCATCCGCTGACCCGGGACGAACTCGATCGCATCATCGACATCCTCCTCGGCGAGGTGAACGAGACGCTGGCGCAGCGCCACCTGAAGGTGACCCTGGCTCCGGCGGCCAAGCAGTGGCTGCTCGAGCGCGCCGGCGTCGACGCATCGACCGGCGCCCGGCCGCTGCGCAGGACGATCCAGCGGCACGTGCAGGACGCCATCTCCGAGCTGCTGATCCGCTCGGAGGGCGAGGAGATCGAGGCCTTCGAGGTCGACGTGGACGGCGAGGAACTCGTCTTTCACGCCCGCCGGCGGGAGATGGCGCCCACCGGCGCCTGAGCCCGGACAGCGCCGGGCGGCCCGCGCGGGGTCCCCGGTATTCCGTTTGCAGGCATTTTCGGGGATGATCTTCCGCCCGACGGACCCATGCGCGCCGCCAAGACGATACTGCTGACTGTCGCCCTCTCCCTGCTCCCGGCGGTGGTCTCCGCCGAGACCCTCCGTGCCCTCGAGTTCCGCGGCCTGCGCGCCGTGGCGGAGGAGACGCTGCGCTTCTACCTCGGACTCGAGGAGGGGCGCGAGTTCGACGAAGCGGCGCTCAACCGGAACATCCTCGACCTGTGGAAGCGCCGGCTGCTCGACGACATCCGGATCGAGAAGGTGCCGGAAGGGGACGGCATCCGACTCATCGTCACCGTGGTGGAGCGGCCGATCCTGCGCTCGCTCGACTACGAGGGGCTCGAGCGCCTGTCGCGCACCGACATCACCGATCGCCTCGCCAAGGAACAGATCGACGTGCGCGAGCGCGATCCGCTCGACCTCGGTGAACTGCAGCGCCTGGAGACGGCGATCGAGGAGATGTACCGCGAGAAGGGGTACCGCTTCGCCGACGCCAGCTGGACGATCGAGGAGACCGGCCCGGGCGAGCGGCGGGTGCTGTTCACCATCGACGAGGCGGAGAAGGTCCGCATCGGGGCCATCCGATTCGACGGCAACGAGGTCTTCGGAGACCGGCGGCTGCGCTGGACGATGAAGAAGACCAAGAAGACGAACCTCGTCACGCGGATGCTCAAGAAGGATCTCTACAATCCGGCGACGGTCGAGGAGGATCTCGGCCTCGTGAAGGATCTCTACCGGTCGGCGGGCTACAAGGACGTCGACCTCGGCGCGCCGGAGCTCTCGGTGCTCGGCGGCGAGCGGGGCGGGAAGCGCCGGCTGGCGATCGGCATCCCGGTCTCCGAAGGCGAACGCTGGAAGCTCGGCAAGATCGTCGTCGAAGGGCACAAGGTCTTCGCCGAGGAGGCTCTGCTGCGGCGGTTCGAGAAGCCGCGCGGCGGCTGGCTGCGCTCCAAGGTGCTCGACAAGGGGATCGAATCGGTCGACGAGCTCTATCGGAATTTCGGTCACATCTTCGCCCGCATCGACACCGAGACGGTCGAAGTCGGCGACCATACCGCCGACTACGTGGTGCGCGTCGAAGAGGGCGACCAGTACCGGGTCGGCAGACTGGAGTTCGAGGGCAACTCGCGGACACGCGACAAGGTGCTGCGCCGGGAGTTTCGCGTCCACGAGGGCACGGTGCTCAACATGGGCGCGATCAAGAACAGCCTGTTCAAGATCAACCAGCTCGGCTACTTCAAGCTGGACGAAGACGAGCCGATCTCCTTCGAGAACTTCGACAGCGAGAAGAAGACGGTCGACCTGCTGCTTCACGGCGAGGAGTCCGATCGCACCGAGGTCCAGGTCGGCGGCGGCTACAGCGAGGGCTACGGCTGGTTCGGTCAGCTCTCCCTGCGCACCCAGAACTTCCTCGGCCGCGGCGAGACGGTGGCGGTCTCCTTCCAGTCCGGACGCTACGCCGACGAGTTCGACGTTTCCTATTTCGTTCCCTGGTTCCTCGACCGCCCGCAGTCGATCGGCGTCCAGGTGTTCAACACCAAGCTCGACTACAGCGACATCTTCGATTTCGACAACGCGCGCGAGAGCCAGGGCGCGGTGGCGACCTACGGCCGCAGCTTCGGTCTGTTCAGCAGCTTCTCGACCAGCCTCACGCGTTCCGACCTGACGGGGACGACGACGATCCGCGACGCGGAGGGGAACCTGGTTCCCCTGGAGACCGACCTGTCGAATTCGTCGCTGCGCTTCGCTTACAAGTACGAGAGCCGTGACAGCCGCTTCGAGCCGACGGTCGGCGCGCACTTCTCGTCGTCGGTCGAGTACGCCGGCGGTTTCCTCGGCGGCGACAACTACTTCATCCGCCCGGAGGTCGGTTTCAGCTGGTTCAAGCCGCTGATGGCCAGCGGCAAGGTGCGGCCGGTCTTCGCCTTCAACATCGAGGGCGGCCTGGCGGATCCGTTCGACGGCCGCGATCTCGACTACTTCGAGCGTTACTTCCTCGGCGGCGAGAACAGCGTGCGCGGCTTCAACTACCGCTCGATCAGCGTGCGCTGCGAGGGAGGCGAGATCCTGGCGATCCGGCCGGACGATCCGGTCTGCGATCCGGACGAGATTCTGCCGGACGCCTTCGGGCGGTCGCAGGGCGGCGACAAGTACGCCCAGCTGAATCTCGAGCTCCATCTGCTGCTCGGCGGCCCCTTCCGGGTGCTCGCCTTCTACGACGCGGCCAACGTCTACGGCGACGACCAGTCGGTCGACCTGGGGCGCCTGCGGTCGTCGGCCGGCGTCGAGCTGCGCGTCTTCGTGCCGGTCTTCGGAGCCCCGCTCCGGTTCATCTACGCATCCAATCTGGACCCGCTGCCACTCGATCGTTTCGAGTCGTTCCAGTTCAGCATCGGGTCGACGTTCTGACGAGGCAAGGAGCCACGAGCATGAGGAAGGGATTCGGAAAGTTCGCCGCCGCGGCATTCGTCGCGGCGCCGCTGGCCTTCGGCGCTTTCGCGGTGCCCGCCGCGGCGCAGCAGACGAAAGTCGCGGTCATCGACGTCCGGCGCCTGGTCACCGACTCGGTGGCCGGCAAGGAGGCGCTCGAGAAGCTGCGCAAACTCCAGGAGGAGAAGGTCGCCGAGGCGCGCACCCGGCAGGAGGAGATCGACGGCCTGCGCAAGCGGATCAGCGAAGGGCGCCTCTCGCTCGCCGAGGACAGGCTCGCCGAGCTCGAGAAGGAGCTCGAAGAGAAGGCGACCGCTTTCCGCCGTTTCCAGGAGGACGCCGAGCGGGAGATCTCGAAGAAGCAGGAGCAGGCGTTCGCCGAGATCGAGCGGCAGATGGCGCCGGTGATCGAGCAGGCCGGCCAGGAGGGCGGCTACACGCTGATCTTCAACAAGTTCCAGAGCGGGCTGGTCTACGCCGACGAGGCCGCCGACATTACCGACCTGATCATCCAGCGCTTCGACGCCGCCGCGGCGGCCCCGAAGCCCTGAGCTCGTGTCGCCGACCCTCGGTGAGCTCGCGGAGCTGACGGGCGCCCGGGTGGTCGGGGAGCGCTCGCGGCGCATCGGGGCGATCCGCACGCTCGCCGCGGCCGGCCCCGGAGATCTCTCCTTCCTGACCGGGGCGAAGTACCTCGAAGCGGCGCGTGCCAGCCGCGCCGGCGCGATCCTGGTCGGCCGCGAGACGGACGGGCTCGCCGCCGACCAGCTGGTGGTGGACAAGCCGGCGCTCGCGCTGGCGCGCCTGCTGGCGCACTTCCACCCGGAGGTGGCGGGGGAGCCCGGCGTGCACCCGACCGCGATCGTCGGCGCCGGCGCGACGGTCGACCCGCGAGCCCGCCTCGCCCCCTACGTCGTCGTGGGCGCGCGCTCGACGGTGGCGGCGGGCGCGGTGCTGCACCCCC
This sequence comes from uncultured Thermoanaerobaculia bacterium, assembly GCA_964471955.1. GTDB lineage: Bacteria > Acidobacteriota > Thermoanaerobaculia > Multivoradales > JAGPDF01 > JACTMI01. Next base: position 27,838 of record CAYYIK010000017.1, read on the forward strand.
ACGTGGTGGTCGGCGAGGACTGCCGGATCGGCGAGGGGGTCGTGCTCCACCCGCACGTGGTGCTCTACCCGCGGACGGTGCTCGGAGCCGGGACGGTCGTCCACGCGGGCACCGTCCTCGGCGCCGACGGCTTCGGTTACGCCACCGACGCCGGCGTGCACCACAAGATTCCGCAGGTCGGCAACGTCGAGGTGGGCGCCCAGGTCGAGATCGGCGCGCTCGCCGCGATCGACCGCGCGCTGCTCGGAACCACGCGTGTCGGGGACGGCACGAAGATCGACAATCTCGTCCAGGTCGGACACAATGTCGAGATCGGCCGCGCCGCGATTCTCTGCGGGCAGGCTGGCATCGCCGGAAGCGCCCGCCTGGGTGACGGCGTCGTGCTGGCGGGGCAGGCCGGCGTCGGCGGGCACCTCGAACTGGGTGACGGCGTGCAGGTGGCGTCGAAGTCGGCGGTCTACGAGACGGTCGCGGCGCGGTCGGCCGTGGCCGGAATCCCGGCGATCGCCATCGGCGCCTGGCGTCGCCAGCAGGCCCTGCTCAAGCGGCTGGCCGGGCTCTTCCGGCGGGTCGCTGCGCTCGAGCGGGCGACGGGAATCGGCGGCGACGGCAGATCCGAGGAGGGTCCGGTTTGAGTCAGATCGCGTGGGACAGCCGGTGGGTGATGTCGATCCTGCCGCATCGGTATCCGATGCTGCTCATCGACCGCGTGCTCGAGATCGAGCCGCGGCGGCGCATCGTCGCGCTCAAGAACTTCACCGTCAACGAGGAGTTCTTCCAGGGGCACTTTCCGGGCCACCCGATCGTTCCCGGCGTGCTGCTGATCGAGGCGATGGCGCAGGCCGGCGGCCTGCTGCTGCTGCACGACGATCCGCAGCGCGAAGAGAAGCTCCTCTACTTCGGCGCCATCGAGCGGGCGCGCTTCCGCCGTCCGGTCGTCCCCGGCGACCAGGTGCGATTCGAGGTCGAGGTGCTGCGCCTGAAATCCGCGCACGCCAAGATCGGCGGTCGCGCCCTCGTCGACGGCAGGGTACACGTCGAGGCGGAGCTGCTGTCGACCTTCGTGCCCCGTTCCGGCTCGGCGGTGGAGAACGAATGAGCGGAGGGATCCATCCCCTCGCCTGGGTCGATCCGTCGGCGGTTCTGGCTGACGGCGTCTCGGTGGGGCCGTTCGCCCGCATCGGAGCCGAGGTCGAGATCGGCGAGGGAACCGAGGTCGCCTCGGGGGCGCAGGTCCAGGGCCCGACGCGCATCGGGCGGGAGAACCGGATCCACCCCCACGCCTGCGTCGGCACCGACCCGCAGGACCTCAAGTTCGCCGGCGAGCGCGTCCGTCTCGAGATCGGCGACCGCAACCAGATTCGCGAACACGTCACCATTCACCGCGGCACCGGCAAGGGGGGCGGCCTGACGAGGATCGGCGACGACAACCTCTTCATGGTCTATTCCCACGTCGCCCACGACTGCCGCGTCGGCAGCCGCGTGATCTTCGCCAACAACGCGACGCTGGCCGGGCACTGCGAGGTCGACGACGACGCCATCCTCGGCGCCTTCTCGGCGCTGCAGCAGTTCGGCCGCATCGGCCGGCACGCCTACATCGGCGGCTATTCCCGTCTGCTGGCCGACGCGCTTCCGTACGTCAAGACGGTCGGCATGCGCCCGGCGGTGCTCGGGGTGAACCGGATCGGCCTGCAGCGCAAGGGGTTCGACGCCGACCGCATCGCCGGCATCGTGCGGGCCTTCCGGATCTTCCTGCGTTCGGGGCTGAACTCGGGCGCGGCGATCGAGCGGCTGAGCGTCGAGATGCCCGACAATCCCGACGTCGCCTACCTGGTCGACTTCGTGCGCAGCGCGCGCCGCGGAGTGATCCGGGCCCTTCCGGGCCGGCGCGGCGGCGAGGAGAGCGGTGGCGACGAGTGACCTGAAGGTCGGCGTCTTCGGTGTCGGCGCGCTCGGCCGGCACCACACTCGCATTCTCGGCGGGCTGCCGGGAGTCGAGCGGGTGGGCATCCACGACCCGCGGGCGGAGACGGCCGCGGCGGTGGGCGACGAGTATGACGCTCCGGTCTTCGCTTCCTTCGACGATCTCGCCGGGGCGATCGACGCGGCGGTCGTGGCGGCGCCGACGGTCGCCCACCTCGACGTCGGCAAGCGGCTGCTCGAGCGCGGCGTCCACGTGCTGGTCGAGAAGCCGATCGCCGACTCGGTCGCCGCGGCCGACGAGCTGCTCGCTGCCGCGCGGCGCGCCGGTCGAGTCCTCGCAGTCGGCCACGTGGAGTTCCACAATCCGGCCGTGGCGGCGCTGCTGGCGGCGGGCGGAGCGCCCCGCTTCGTCGAGGTCGAGCGGCTGGGCGTGTTCACGCCGCGCAGTCTCGACGTCGACGTGATCGCCGACCTGATGATCCACGACCTGCAGATCCTCCTGGCGCTCGACGCGTCCGGAGTCCGCGAGGTGCGGGCGGTGGGTATTCCGGTTCTCTCCGGGCGGATCGACATCGTCAACGCCCGCCTCGCCTTCACGTCGGGGATGGTGGCCAACGTCACCGCGTCGCGCGTTTCGGGCGAGCGGGTGCGCAAGCTGCGCGCCTTCTATCCGGATCGCTATCGCTCGCTCGACTACCAGGCGCAGGAGATCAAGGGCTACCGGCTCGACGCCAACGGGGGGGAGAAGCGCATCCTGCCCGAGTCGATCGCGGTGGAGAAGGGCGAGCCGCTGCGCCTCGAGCTCGAGGCGTTCCGCGACTCCTGCCGGGGACTCGGCGGCCGCAGCGTCGGCGGCGAGGCGGCCCGCGCGGCGCTCGCCGTGGCCGAGGAAGTGGCGCGCTGCGCCGCGGGCTCCACCGGCGGCGCGTGATACTCTGCGGGCTCGCGCGCCGGCCACGCCGGAGCGCCGCAGCACCTCGAAACGACAATCCCGGAATCGGATCGGAAAGCTGGAGGCCGGCATGAGTGACGTGCGGATCGGTGTGATCGGAGGCAGCGGCCTCTACGCGATGGAAGGGCTGCAGGTGGAGGAGGAGCGGCGCATCGAGACGCCGTGGGGCGAGCCTTCGGACGCCTACGTGCTCGGCCGTCTGGACGGGCGTCGCGTGGCGTTTCTCGCCCGCCACGGCCGCGGCCACCGGCTTCTGCCGACCGAGCTGAATTTCCGCGCCAACGTCTACGGGTTCAAGAAGCTCGGCATCGACTTCCTGATTTCGGTCTCGGCCGTCGGGTCGATGAAGAAGGAGTACGTGCCGGGCCACATCGTGATTCCGGACCAGTTCTTCGACCGGACTCGCCACCGGCCCGACACGTTCTTCGGCAACGGCATCGTCGCCCACGTCTCGCTCGCCCGGCCGGTCTCGGCGGCGCTCGCCGCCGTTCTGCACGGCGCGGCCCGGGCGGAGCAGGCGACCGTCCACATGGGCGGCACCTACCTGAACATGGAGGGGCCGCAGTTCTCCACCCGCGCCGAGTCGATGGTCTATCGCCAGTGGGGGATGGACGTCATCGGCATGACCAACCTGCAGGAGGCGAAGCTGGCGCGCGAGGCCGAGATCGCGTATGCGTCGCTCTCGATGGTCACCGACTACGACTGCTGGCACGAGGAGGAGGAAGCGGTCACCGGCGAGGGGGTGATGGAGGTGCTGCGCAAGAACGTCGCGCTCGCCCAGCGCGTCGTCCGGCGCGCCATCGCCGACCTGGACGGCGTCGCCAACGACTGTTCGGACGCTCTGCGCATGGCGCTGATCACCGATCCCGGCCTGGTGCCCGAAGAGACTCTGGCGATGCTCGAGCCGCTGCTGGGGAAGTACCTCGACCGCAGCGGCGACCAGCCCGCCTGGAAGCGCTGAAGGCGCCGGCGGCTTGGCGGGCGCGGCGGCGATGCGCATCCTGGTCACCAACGACGACGGCATCTACTCGGAGGGCATCCGGTTGCTGGCGGCCGAGCTCGCCCGGCTGGGTGAGGTCGTCGTCGTCGCCCCGGACCGGGAACAGAGCGCCACCGGCCACAGCCTGACGCTGTCGCGGCCGCTGCGCATGCAGCGCCTCGAGGAGGGTTGGTACGCGGTCGACGGCACGCCGACCGACTGCGTCAACCTCGCCGTGCTCTCGCTGCTGCGCGACACGCCGCCGGATCTCATCGTTTCGGGGATCAACTTCGGCCTCAACGTCGGCGACGACGTGACCTACTCGGGTACGGTTTCGGCGACTTTCGAGGGGGCGATCCTCGGCGTACCCTCGATCGCCTTCTCGCAGGAGGTCAGCGAAGGCTTCTCCTTCGCCCGCGCCGCGCGTCTCGCCGCGCGGCTGGTCGAGGAGGTGATCGCCGAGCCGATTCCGCGCGACACCCTGCTCAACGTCAACTTTCCGGCCGGCGAGCCGCGCGGCGTCGTCTTCTCGCGGCTCGGCAAGCGGGTCTACCGGCAGTCGGTGATCGAGAAGGTCGATCCGCGCGGGCGCAAGTACTACTGGATCGCCGGCACGCCCGAGTGGCAGGAGGATCCGGGCACCGATCACGGCGCGGTGCAGAACGGCTGCATCTCGGTCACCCCGCTGCATCTCGACCTGACGGACTACCGCGGGCTCGAGACGTGGGGCGGCTTCGCCGGACGGATCGACGGCATTCTGGGGAGCGATCCGGCACGTGCTCGATGACACGCTGGCGCGCGACCGCATGGTGCGCGAGCTCATCGAGCGCCGCGGAGTACGCGATCCGCGGGTGCTGGCCGCGATGCGCGAGGTGCCGCGCCACCTGTTCGTTCGCGAGCATCTGATGAGCCAGGCCTACGGGGATCACGCGCTGCCGATCGGCGAGGCGCAGACCATTTCGCAGCCGTTCATCGTGGCGCGGATGACCGAGATCCTCGAGCTCGACGCGGCGCGCCACAAGGTTCTCGAGGTGGGCACCGGTTCGGGATACCAGACGGCGATCCTCGCGCGGCTGGCCCGCTGGGTCTACAGTCTCGAGAGGATCCCGGAGCTCGCCCACCAGGCGATCCGGCGGATGCGTCAGCTGGGCATCCTCAACGTCAAGATCCAGGCCTTCGACGGCACCGTGGGATGGAGCGACGTGGCGCCGTTCGACCGCATCCTGGTCACCGCCGGCGCGCCGGTGGCGCCGCGGCCGCTGCTCGAGCAGCTCGGTTCCGGCGGACGCCTGCTGGTCCCCGAGGGGGACCGCCGCCGCCAGCGCCTGGTTCTCTACGAGCGGATCGGCCGCAAGGTGCGGCGCCAGGAGCTCGACGAGGTGGCCTTCGTGCCACTGCTCGGCCGGCACGGGTGGGAGGCGGGCGGCGATCGCTGAGCGGCGACCTCGTCCGCGTGTCGCAGGGACCGCAGGGAGTCGAATCGGGCCGGGCCGGCGAGGCCGGGCCGAAAGGGGAGATCGGTGGAAGACCTGAAGAGCTTCATCCGCGAAGTCCCGGACTTTCCGAAGCCGGGCATCAACTTCTTCGACATCACCACGCTGCTGAAAGACCCGCTGGCGCTGCGCATGACGGTCGACCGATTCACCTGGCTGTTCTCGAACGGCCACCGGCCCCACAAGGTCGTCGGCATCGAGTCGCGCGGCTTCATGTTCGCGCCCTCCCTGGCCTACAACCTGAACGCCGGCTTCGTGCCGGTTCGCAAGCCGGGCAAGCTCCCGGCGAAGACGGTGTCGCAGAGCTATGAGCTCGAGTACGGCACCGACCGGCTCGAGATGCACGCTGACGCGGTGGCGCCGGGCGAGAAGGTCCTGATCGTCGACGACGTCGTGGCGACCGGCGGCACGGCCCTGGCGACGGCACAGATGGTCGAGGCGGCCGGCGGGACGGTGGTCGGATTCGGATTCATCATCGAACTTTCCTTCCTGCCGGGGCGCCAGAAGCTCTCCGGGTACGACGTCGAGTCGCTGATCCGCTACTGATAAACTGCGTCGCGGGCGGCTGTAGCTCAGCTGGATAGAGCAGGAGCGTCCTAAGCTCTTGGTCGGGGGTTCGACTCCTCCCAGCCGCACCAGTCGACAGCGCAGCGTACGAACCGGACCAGCCGGTCGCCGACCGGCAGAGGCGAAAGAGAACATGGCTCACGATCTGTCCCGCGAGGACCTCAAGCGCAACGAGCTCGGCGAAGCGGTCGAGGCCGGAATGTCATTCGCCGAAACCCACCTGCGCGTGATCCTCGGCATCGTCGTCGGGGTGGTGGTGGCGGCGGTCGCGGTGTGGGCCGCCTGGGCCTGGCGGGGATCGCGGATCGAGGCGGCCAGCGAGGCGCTCGGCGAGGCGCAGCGGGTCGCCGCCGGCGAGATCGTGGCGAGCGGCGCGAAGCCCGAGGATCCGCGCACTCCGTCCTTCACCTCGGTGCGCGAGCGGGACGAGAAGGCGCGCGCCCTGTTCGCCGCCATCGTCGAGCGCTACGGCAACGCGGGCCCCGCCCTGGCCTCGCGGCTGCGGCTCGCCGAGATGGCCTTTGCGGCCGGCGACCGGGCGGAGGCGCGCCAGCACTACGAGCGGGTGATCGCGGCCGGGGACGACAACGCTCTGGCGGCCACCGCCAGCCTCGGTCTGGCGGCGCTCGACCGCGCCGAGGGCCGCACCTCCGAAGGGATCGCCCGGCTGCAGCACGACCTGGCGAACGGTCGCGGGCCGCTGCCGGCCGACGTGCTGCTCGCCGAGCTGGCGCGCACGCAGGAGGCGGCCGGCCAGCCGGCGGACGCGCGCGCCACCTGGCGACGGCTGGTCGACGAGCACCCGCAGTCGGCCTGGGCGGCCGAAGGCCGCGAGCGGCTCGCCGCCCCTGATGCCGGCGCCCGCTGAGGGCGGGCGCCCTTGCGCGACCCCTACGACATCCTGACCGACCTGCGCGCCGGCCGCCGGCTCGCCACGGAGGATCTGGCCGCGGTGGCGGCCGGGTCGGCAGGCGGCGGCTGGAGCGACGCGCGACTCGGCGCATTTCTGATGGGCGCCGCCATCCGTGGCCTCGACGCCTCGCAGACGCGCGCCCTGACCCTCGCCATGCTCGACAGCGGCGACCGCTGGGAGCTGCGCCGGGAGTTCCCCGGACTGGTCGACAAGCACTCGACCGGGGGCGTCGGGGACAAGGTCTCGATCGTCCTCGCCCCCCTGCTCGCCGAGTCGGGGGTGCCCGTCGTCATGCTCACCGGACGCGGCCTCGGCCACACCGGCGGCACCGCCGACAAGCTGGAGTCGATCCCCGGCCTTCGCCAGGAGCTCGATCGCGACACGGCGGCGCAGGTGCTCTCGCGCACCGGCATGGCGCTCGGCCTGGCGACGAGCGGCATCGCTCCGGCGGACCGCCGGCTCTATGCGCTGCGCAACGAAACCGCGACCGTCGATTCGCTGCCGCTGATCGTCGCCAGCATCCTGTCGAAGAAGCTCGCCGCCGGCGCGGCAGGCATCGTCTTCGACGTCAAGAGCGGTGACGGCGCCTTCCTGCCCGATGCGTCGGCGGCGCGCGAACTGGCCCGCCAGCTGGTCGAAGTCTGCGGCGAAGCGGGGACCCGTGCCACGGCGCTGGTCACCGACATGAGCCAGCCGCTGGGTGAGTGGGTCGGCCACGCGGCCGAGCTGGCGGAGTCCTTTGCCTGCCTGCGCGGCGAGGGGCCGCGCGACACGGTCGAGGTGACCCTCGCCCTGGCGATCGAGGCGGCGGCGCTGGTCGGCGTGGAGCTGGAAGCCGGGCGGCTGCGCGAGACGCTCGCCTCGGGGCGGGCGATGGACCGCCTGCGGCGCTGGGCGATCGAGCAGGGGGCCTCGGCGGAGTGGTTCGCGGATCCCGACCTGAAGCTGGCGCCGGTCGAGCGGGTGATTCCGGCGCGGCGCTCCGGCGTGCTCTCGCGGATCGCCACGCGCCGGCTCGGCCTGCTGCTGGGCGAGGCGGGCGGCGCCCGGCGCGCCGCCGGCGACGAGCTCGACCGGGGGGTTTCGTTGCGCTGCCGGGCGCGGCTGGGCGAGCCGGTCGATGCCGGCCAGGAGCTCGCCCGCGTCTACCTGCGGCGGGAGAACCCCGGCCTGGTGGAGCGCTTCGCGGAGTGCTTCGAGGTCGCCGAGGCGGGCAGCGCGCCGCCGCTCATCGCCGGCCGCGTGCCGGCCTGAAACTCACTCCCAGCTGAAGCGCCGGACCCCGTCGCCGAAGCGCAGCTCGGCGGCGCGGCCGCGGACCGAACCCAGCGGCCGCCAGTCGTCGTCGCCGGCGACGCGGGCGCGCTCGAGCAGCGCCGCATCGCCCTTCAGCTCGGCGAGGACCCAGGAGTCGCTGCGCGCATCGTGCCAGAGCAGCACCGGATCGCCGTCACCCGACTCGAAGGTGGGGAAGAGCGAGCCGGGCGGGCCCGCCGCCGCCAGTTCGGCGAAGTGACCGTCGGCATAGCGGGCGAGCGCGATCCGGTACTCGCCCTCGTCGAAACGGCTCCAGGCCACCAGCGCCCCGCCGGGGATCGCCACGACGTCCGGGGTGATGTCGGGGACGTCGTTGCCCCGCCCCACCGGAACCGGCGTGCTCCACTCCCGGCCCGCGCCGACCGCGGCGACGATCTCGTCGTCGGTGCCGTCGTAGGCGGCCCAGACGAGCAGCGTCCGCCCGTCTTCGAGGCGCGCCGCGGCGAGCGCCAGCTGGCTGCCGGGTCCGGGCGGGGCGATCTCCACCGGGGGCGCGAAGCCCGCCCCGGTCCACGGCGACCAGCGCACCGCGTAGCTGCGACTCTCCTCGCCTTCGAGCCAGGCGAGGCCGACGGGCTGGCTGCCGTCGGCCACCAGCACCGGCCAGAGACGGTAGCTCGCCGTCGCTCCCGGCGGCGGGGCGATGGCGGCGACCTTGTCGCCGCTGCCGCGCAGCAGGACCAGCTCGCTGCCGGCCGCCGCGGGACGGAAACCGGCGGCGAGCCAGCCGTCGGCCAGCGACGCGACGCTGGTGATCTGGTCGCCGGTGGCGGCCGGCAGGCGGGTTGCGCGCCCGGCCACCTCGAGACGCCAGCCGTCGCTGTCCCGCCAGACGGCCGGCGCGCCGGGTCCGCGCTGACGCGCCGCCAGCTGCGGCTCGTCCGGCGCGGCGCGGGTCGGGGCGGCGACGGCGAGCGGAGAGACCAGCAGCAGCAGCAGGGCGGATCGGCGCGCGGACATGACGCCGGGAATCGTACGGACCGGCGCGCGGCGGTGTCAAACCGCGCCCCGGCGGGCGATATCATCGGCGCCATGCGCGCAGCGGTGCTGGCGGTCGGGTCGGAACTCCTCTCGACCGACCGCCTCGACACGAACTCCCTCCGACTTGCCGCGCTGTTCGAGGCGCACGACGCCGAACTGATCGGCAAGGCCGTGGTCGGCGACGAGGAGGCGGCCATCGCCGCCGAGATCGGCCGCCGCCTCGGCCAGTGCGACCTGCTGGTGGTCACCGGCGGTCTGGGGCCGACGGCCGACGACGTGACGCGCGAGGGGTGCGCCGCGGCGGTGGGACGTCCGCTGGTGGACGACCCGCAGATCTGGGCGGCGATCGAGCGCCGTTTCGCCGCGTTCGGTCGCCGCCCGTCACCGAACAACCGCCGTCAGGCGCAGGTGATCGCCGGAGCCCGGGTGCTGCCCAACGAGCGTGGCTCGGCCCCCGGACTCCGGCTCGAAGCGGCGGGGACGACGATCTTCCTCTTCCCCGGCGTGCCGCACGAGCTCGAACGGATGCTCGAGCGCGACCTCGCGCCGTGGCTGGCCGAGCGCTCGGGCGGACACGGACGCGAGCGGCGGACGCTGCGCATGGCGATGCGGCCGGAGTCGGAGGTCGATCAGGCGCTCGAGCCGGCCTATTTCGAGTTCGAACGGCGCTGGATCACCGTGCTCGCCTCGCCGGGCGAGGTCCGGGTCCGCCTGACCGCCGCCGGTCCACCCGCGGCGCGCGGCGCGCGGCTCGCCGCGATGGTCGAGCGGGTGCGCCAGCTGCTCGGCGAAACCGTCTACGGCGAAGGGGAGGAGGGGGGGCTCGAGCAGGTGGTGGGCGACCTGCTCGCCGCGCGCGGTCGCACGGTGGCGACCGCCGAGTCCTGCACGGGCGGTCTGCTCGCCGAGCGGCTGACCCGAGTGCCGGGCTCCAGCCGCTACTTTCCCGGTGCCGTCGTTGCGTACGCCAACGCCGAGAAGGTCGCCCTGCTCGGCGTCCCCGCCGAGCTGCTCGAGCTTCACGGCGCGGTGTCGGAGGAGGTGGCGCGCGCCATGGCCGAGGGGGCGCGGCGGCACTTCGCGGTCGACTACGCGCTCGCGGTGACCGGAATCGCCGGTCCGCAGGGGGGGAGCCCCGAGAAGCCGGTCGGCACCGTGCACCTCGCGCTCGCCGCGGCGGACGAGACGCGGCATCGCGCCGTGCGGCTGATCGGCGATCGCGAACGGATCCGCTGGCAGGCTTCGCAGGCGGCGCTCGAGATGCTGCGCCGCCGGATTCTGGCGGAGCCGGGGGAGGAAGGCGGCGCATGATGGCGCGCCCGCTGGCGCTGCTCGTCGGCTCCTACCTGCTGGGATCGATCTCCTTCAGCCTCCTGGTGGTCTGGCTGGCCGAGCGGGTCGACGTGCGCACGGTGGGCAGCGGCAACGCCGGCGCGACCAACGTCCTGCGCACCAGCGGGCGCTGGCTGGCGCTGCTCGTCGTCGTGCTCGACGTCGCCAAGGGGCTGGCGCCGGTGCGCGCCGCCCAGGCGCTCGGGGTGCCGCCCGAACTGGCCGCCGGGGCGGGTCTGGCGGCGATGCTGGGGCACAGCTTTCCGCTCTACTTCGGATTCCGCGGCGGCAAGGGGGTGGCGACCGGCTTCGGCGTCTTCCTCGCCCTGGTGCCGCTCGCCGCGGCGGCGGGACTGGTGATCTTCATCGCGACGGTCTGGCGGACCCGCTTCGTCTCCTTCGGTTCGATCGTCGCCGCTGTGGCGCTGCCGCTGCTCGCCCTGGCGTTCGCGTGGCTCGGTCTGGCGCCACCGCTCGCCGCGGGAACGGTGACCCTGGTGGCCGCCTGCGCGGCGCTCGTCCTCTTCCAGCACCGCTCGAACGTCGGCCGCCTGCGCGCCGGAACCGAACGACGGCTGGGCGAAAGGAGTCGTGCGTGAACGAGATCGGAGTCCTCGGAGCCGGCTCGTTCGGCACCGCCATCGCCCAGCACGCCGCCGCCGCCGGGCATCCGACCCGCCTCTGGGCACGGCGGGCCGACCAGGCGCGCGAAATGACGGCGCGCCGGGAGAATCAGCTCTACCTGCCCGGGGTCACGTTCTCGGAGCGGCTCACGGTCACCCCCGACCTCGACCAGCTGCTCGACGCCGATCCGCTGGTCGTGGCGGTGCCGTCGCACGGTTTCCGCGCCGTGCTGGGCGAGCTGCTCGCCCGGCGCGGGAGCCGCGGGCCTCTGACCGTCGTCTCGGCGACCAAGGGGATCGAGATCGACTCGCTGGCGCGGATGAGCCGGGTGACTGCGGAGGAAGGAGAACGGGCCGCGACGCCGGTGCGCTTCGCCGTCCTGTCCGGACCGACTTTCGCCGCCGAGCTCGCCCGCGGCATGCCGTCGGCGGCGGTCGTGGCGAGCACCGACGAGGAGGTGGCCGCAGGCCTGCGCCACGCGTTCGCCACCCGGACGCTGCGGCTCTACTCGTCGGGCGACGTGGTCGGCGTCGAACTCGCCGGCACGGCCAAGAACGTGATCGCCATCGCCGCCGGCGTGCTGGCCGGACTGGGGCTGGGGCACAACACCCTGGCGGCGCTGATCACCCGCGGCCTGCACGAGATGACCCGGCTGGCGGTCGCCTCGGGCGGCGACCCCGAGACGCTGCGCGGCCTCGCCGGCCTGGGGGATCTGGTGCTGACCTGCACGGGCGGCCTGTCACGCAATCGCCGGGTGGGTCTCGAGCTGGCGCGCGGCCGGACGCTGGCCGAGATCCAGGGGGGCACCAGCGAGGTCGCCGAGGGGGTGCGCAGCTCGCTCGCCCTGCGCCGGCTGGCCGAGGAGCGCGGCGTCGAGATGCCGATCGTCGAGCAGATGACCGCGGTGATGTACGAGGGCAAGAGTCCGGAGAGCGCCCTCGAGGACCTGATGACGCGCGAGCTCAAGGACGAGGCCCGGCTGTGATCCCCCCGGGGCCCCGATAGACTGCGCCCCTCATGGCACGTCATCAGCTCCTGCTCATCCTCGACTTCGGCAGTCAGTTCACCCAGCTGATCGCCCGCCGGGTACGCGAGAATCGCGTCTACTGCGAAGTCCACCCCTTCGACCTGCCGGTCGACGAGATCCGCCGCCGCGAGCCGATCGGCATCGTCCTGTCGGGCGGTCCCCAGAGCGTCTACGACGAGGGCGCGCCACTGCCGGCGCCGGAGCTGTTCGAGCTCGGCCTCCCGGTGCTCGGCATCTGCTACGGCATGCAGGCCGCGGCGCGGCTGCTGGGAGGCGAGGTCCGGCCGTCCAGTCACCGCGAGTACGGCAGGGCCGAGCTCGAGGTCGCTGCGCCGGGGACGATCTTCGCCGGCCTGGGAGCGCGGGAGACCGTCTGGATGAGCCACGGCGACCGGGTCGCCGCGCCGCCGCCGGGCGCGGCCGTGACGGCGCGCAGCGAGAGCGTCGACATCGTCGGCTTCGAGGACGAGTCCCGCCGGCTCTACGCCATCCAGTTCCATCCCGAGGTGAGCCACACGCCCAACGGCGCGGCCATGCTGCACAACTTTCTCTACCGCGCCTGTGGCGCGACCGGCGACTGGACGATGGCGGGCTATCTCGACGAAGCGGCGAAGGAGCTCCATCAGCGCGTGGGTGGCGACCGCGTGCTCTGCGGCATCTCGGGCGGCGTCGACTCGGCGGTCACCGCGGCGCTGCTGCGGCGGGCGATCGGGGACCAGCTGACGTCGGTCTTCGTCGATACCGGCCTGTTGCGCCAGGGGGAGCGGCGGCAGGTCGAAGCGAGCCTGACCGAAGGCCTCGGCATCCCGGTGATCACGGCCGACGCCTCGGCGGAGTTCCTCGGCGCGCTGGCCGGGGTCGAGGACCCGGAGGCCAAACGCAAGACGATCGGCCGGGTGTTCATCGACGTCTTCGAGCGCGAGGCGAAACGCCTCGAGCGGGTTCGCTTCCTCGCCCAGGGGACGCTCTACCCGGACGTCATCGAATCGACCTCGGTCAAGGGGCCGTCGGCGGTGATCAAGTCGCACCACAACGTCGGCGGTCTGCCCGAGCGGCTCGGCTTCGAGCTGGTCGAGCCGCTGCGCTGGCTGTTCAAGGACGAGGTGCGCCAGCTCGGCCGCGAGCTCGGCCTGCCCGAGGAGTTCATCGGCCGCCATCCGTTCCCCGGTCCGGGCCTGGCGGTGCGCATCCCCGGCGCGGTGACGGCGGAGAAGGTCCGGGTGCTGCAGCAGGCCGACGCGATCTTTCTCGCCGAGCTGCGCGAAGCGGGCTGGTACGAGCGGGTTTCGCAGGCCTTCGCCGTGCTGCTGCCGGTGCGCACGGTCGGCGTGATGGGCGACTTCCGGACCTACGAGAACGTCGTCGCTCTGCGCTCGGTCGAGACCCAGGACTTCATGACCGCCGACTGGAGCCACCTGCCGTACGAGCTGCTCGGGCGGGCCGCCAACCGGATCGTCAACGAGGTGCGCGGCGTCAACCGGGTGGTCTACGACGTCACCTCCAAGCCCCCGGGGACGATCGAATGGGAGTGAGACGGCGGCGCGGCGCGGCGGCGGGGCCGCTCGAAATCGACGGCGAGTCGCTCGACCTCGAGGCGTTCGGCCAGGTCGCCCGCGAGGGTCGCCCGGTCGCCCTCGCGGCGGCGGCGCGGGCTCGCATCGATGCGGCGCGGGCGGTGATCGAGACGGCGGTCGCCAGCGGCGAAGCGGTCTACGGGGTCAACACCGGCTTCGGCAATCTGGCCAGCGTGCGCATCGCCGCGGAGGATCTGGAGCGTCTGCAGCGGCATCTCGTGCTGTCGCACGCCGCGGGCGTCGGCGAGCCGCTCCCCGAGGCCGCCGTGCGCGGCATGCTGCTGCTGCGCGCCAATACCCTGGCGCGGGGTTGCTCGGGGGTGCGCGCCCTCGTCGTCGAGCGGATCCTCGAGATGCTCGATCGCGGCCTCACGCCGGTCGTTCCGTCGCGTGGCTCGGTCGGGGCGTCCGGGGACCTCGCGCCGCTCGCCCATCTGGCGCTGCCGCTGATCGGCGCCGGGGAGCTCTTCGTCGGCGGGGTCCGCCGGCCGTCCCTCGAGGCGCTCCGCGAGGCCGGGCTCGAGCCGCTGGTGCTGGCGCCGCGCGAGGGGCTCGGGCTGATCAACGGCACCCAGGCGATGACGTCGCTGCTGGCGCTGGCCATCCTCGAGGCGCGGCGACTGGTGCGCGCGGCCGACCTGATCGGCGCCCTGTCGACCGATGCCCTGCGCGGCACGGATGCCGCCTTCGATCCGCGCATCCAGGCGGTGCGTCCGCATCCGGGGCAGGCCGCCGCGGCGGAGAACCTGCGCCGCCTGCTCGCCGGTTCGATGATCCGCGAGTCCCACCGCTCCGGCGACGTGCGGATCCAGGACCCGTACTCGATCCGCTGCATGCCGCAGGTGCACGGGGCGGTGCGCGACGTGCTGGCCGACGTCGAAGCGAAGGTGGCGATCGAGATGAACGCCGCCACCGACAACCCGCTGGTCTTCGCGGCGGAAGGGGAGACGGTCTCGGGGGGGAACTTCCACGGCGAGCCGATGGCGCTGGCGGCCGACTTTCTCGCCATCGCGCTGGCCGAGCTCGCGTCGATCTCGGAGCGCCGGACCGAGAAGCTGACCAACGACACCTTCTCGGGACTGCCACCCTTCCTGGTGGCCGACGCCGGCCTCAACTCCGGCTTCATGATGGCCCAGGTCACCGCGGCGGCACTGGTGTCGGAGAACAAGACGCTGGCCCATCCCGCCTCGGTCGATTCGATCCCGACCTCGGCCGACAAGGAGGATCACGTCTCGATGGGGATGTGGGCGGCGCTCAAGCTCGGCCGCGTGGTCGACAACCTGCGCGCGGTGCTGGCGATCGAACTGGTGGCGGCGGCCCAGGGGATCGATCTGCTGCGGCCGCTCTCGAGCAGCGCACCGCTCGAGGCGCTGCACCGTGACCTGCGTCGTCGGATCCGGCCGTGGGACCACGATCGGGAGATGGCGCCCGATCTCGCGCGGGCCGAGGAGTTCCTCGCCGGCGAGATCGATCCGCACCTCGAAGCTCTGCGCTGAAACGGCAACGCGGCCCGACGGGCCGCGCGTGAAGAAACGACGGTCGGGCGGAAGGGACCCGCGGCGGCAGCGGAGAGTGCGTTGGAGGCCCGCGACCGACCTCGCCGTCCGCCGCGGAAGCACTTCACGACTCGACTCCGCCGGAATGGCAGGCCGGAACAGCGCACCCGGCCGGAGGCTCGCGATGGCCAGGCTGTTCGAGGCTGTCCGACGCTGGGGTGAGCGGGACGAGTGCTGACCGGTATCCCGCGGGCCCTTCCACTCCCGACCGTCGGGGGTCATTGAAACGCCGCGGGCGCCGGATGTCAAGGCGCCAACGCGGGGCGAAAAGCCCCGAAATGCGTCCAG
>CAYYIK010000018.1:0-41489 GCA_964471955.1 uncultured Thermoanaerobaculia bacterium
GAGCTGCCGCGCACCGCCAGCCCGCTCGCCCTGCTCGCCCTGCTCGGAGCCGGCAGCGCCGGCGCCGCGGCCGGCCTCCGCGCCGTCCGCCGCAAGCTCTCCTGAGCGCCGCCGGATGCCCCATCCCCTGTCGTCCTCGGGTCGCGTCTCTGCGACGCGGCCGGCCCGGGCGGGTCGCCCCGCCCGGGCGTTCTTCGTCTCCGCCCGGCGGCGCCTGCGGAAACTGGCGGGCCGCGCCAACCGCTCGCTGCATCGGGTCGAACTGGGGCTCTGGGCGACGGGCGCGCTGCTGGTCACCGCGGCGGTCGGCATGAAGGCCGACGCCGGCCTCTACCAGTGGCGGGCCGAGCAGCGCCTGGCCGAACTCTCGACGGCCGCGCCCCCTTCAGCGGGGCCCTCCCGGCCGGCACTCGCGGCAGGGACGCCGCTGGCGCGCCTGGAGATTCCGCGCCTCGGTGTCGACGCGGTGGTCGCCGAAGGGGTGGGAGACGTCGTGCTGTCACGCGCGGTCGGCCACGTCCCGGCGAGCGCGCGCCCGGGCGAGACCGGCAACATCGCTCTGGCGGCCCACCGGGACACCTTCTTCCGGCCGCTCGAGAACATCCGCGTCGGCGACCTCATCCGCCTCGCCGGCCCGACGGGCAGCGAGGACTTCCTCGTCGAACGACTCACCGTGGTCGCGCCCGACGCCGTCGACGTGATCGCCGACGCCGGCTACCCGGCGCTCACCCTGGTCACCTGCTATCCGTTTCGCTGGGTCGGAGCGGCCCCGGAGCGCTTCATCGTTCGCGCACGCCGGATCGAGGCGGAGGCGAGGCCGGCTGCCGCGCCCCTCGCCGCGACTCCCGCCCCTCCTCGAAGTCGGGGTTGAGCCACTCGATCACCACCGCATGGCCGAGGCTCTCCGGGTCGTTGGCCAGGTAGGAGGGGACGACGGCGATCACCCGGAACCCCTCGCGCAGCTGGAACGAGAGCGTCGGGTCGCGCAGCTCGCCGGCCACGACCTTCTCGACGTACTGCCGGGGGGTCAGCTTCGCCGCGTGCCGGTGGTAGCCGCGCAGCCGCGCCCCGGCGCGAATGCGCCGCAGCCCGAGCCGCCGCACGAGGGCGCGCCGCGCCGCATAGAGCCGCTTGCCGATGCCGCGGCGCTGCATCTCCGGATCGACCATCACCTCGGCTCCGTAGAGCGTCCGGCCGCCTTCCGGGTCGTGGTTGGTGAAGTGGCCGCCCGCCGTCCACGCCTTCCAGTCGGCGTGGAAGTCGTAGTCGTCCCAGCGCAGCACCAGCGACGAGGCCATGCCGACGATCCGCCCGGTGGCGATCTCCTCGACCACCAGCTGCCCTTCGGGGAAGACCGCCAGATGGCTCGCCAGTTGCGCCGTCGTCCACGGCCGCGACTCCGGATAGACCTTCCCGCACAGCGCGATCATCGCGGGGAAGTCGGCCGGCGTCGGCGTGCGGACGTGAAAGGCGCGTTCGCGGTGATCGCTCAGAGCCGCACCTCGTGCAGGTCGGCGAGCACTTCGGCGGTCGTCTGACTGTCGCGCAGGGGCAGCACCGTGCCGCGCTCGCGCGAGTCGCGCAGTTCATCGAGCTCGAGCACGCCGACGATCATCATCTCGGTGTTGACGGCACCTTCGGCGAGGATGCCGTCGCGCGCGAACAGGAAGTCGCTCGGCGTGAAGATGCCGGCCTGGCCGTAGTTGAGCGAGACGGCCGGCACCATCGGCAGGGAACCGACGGTCGAGGACTGGATGACGAACATCTGGTTCTCGATGGCGCGCGCCTGGGCGCAGTAGCGGACGCGCAGATAGCCCTGGCGGTCGTCCGTGCAGCTCGGCACGACGAGGATGTCGCAGCCCCGCCGCGCCGCCGCGCGGGCGATCTCGGGGAACTCCACGTCGTAACAGATTGCCACCGCCATGCGTCCGAAATCGGTCTCGAAGACGTTGAGCCGGCGGCGCGGCGAGACCTTCCACTCCTCCTTCTCCCAGCGCGTCATGTGCAACTTGCCCTGGAAGTCGTAGTCGCCGCCGGGGCCGAAGACGTAGGAGTCGTTGTGCAGCTCGCCGTTGTCGCCGCGACCCGGGATCGTGCCGCCGACGATGTAGAGGCGGTGGCGGCGGGCGAGTCCGGACATCAGCTCGAGGAAGGCCGGTTTCTGGTTCGCCAGGTTGCGCACCTGCTGCTCGATCGGCTTCTGCAGGTCCCCCAGGGTGAGCAACTGCACGGTGAAGTACTCCGGCAGGACGACCAGCCGCGCCTTGTAGTCGGCGGCCGTGCCGACCAGACCCTCGACCTGCTGGGCGAACTCGCGGAAGCTCGCCACCGGACGGATGAAGTACTGGGTCGAGGCGACGCGTACGTGCTCTCTCATCGCCCCGACTCTAATGGATCGCGGCCGGCGGGCGGCGCGCTGCTGCAACTCCCGGCGCCTCGCCGCGTATCCAGACGCAGTACCCTTCGCCACGGCCGCGCCCCCGACGGGCGCCCAGGGAGCTCGCCCGATGCGGACTCGCGGATTCGCCCTCGCCGTCGCCGCCCTCGCCGGGCTGGCCTGCCGCAGCTCGGGCCCCGCTCCCGCGCCGGCGTCTCCCGCCGGCGCGGCGACGGCCATCCCGAAGCTCGCAGCGCCGCGCGAGGTCCGCTCGCACGATCACCACGTCCACCTGCTCTCGGCCGGCCTGATCCGCGACTGGAGAGCGCTCGGTGCCACGTTCTCCCGGTCCGACGAGGCCTACCTCTCGGCCGACGGGCTGCTCGCGCCACCGCCCGGCGCTCCGGCGGCGCGGTCGCCGGTCGACCGCGTGGTGCTGGTGTCGATGGCCCACCTCTACGGCCATCCGGAGCTGCGCACCGGCCTGGCGCTGACCCCCGGGGAGGAGCGGGCGCGCGCCGCGGCGGAGAACGACCACGTGGCCCGCCAGGCGGCGCGTCACCCGGGCCGCGCCGTGGCCTTCTGCTCGGTCTCGGCGCTGCGCCCGTATGCGCTCGCCGAGCTGACCCGCTGCCGTCGCGAGCACGGCGTCGCCGGAATCAAGCTGCACCTCGGCAACTCAGGCGTCGATCTGCGAGAGGCGTCGCATCTGGCCGCCGTCGCGGCGCTCGCCGACTTCGCGCTCGCCGAACGCGTGCCGATCCTCCTCCACCTCGACCCGCAGCTGCGCGGCCACACGGTGGCCGACATCGAGCAGTTCGCCCGCACGGTGCTCGAACCCCGGCCGCAGCTCACCGTGATCGTGGCGCACCTGGGCGGCAGTGGCGGTTACGGCGCTTGGACCCGCTCGGTCTTCGCCACGCTGCGCGAGTGGCTGGCGCAGCGCGCCGCGAGCGGGGCTCCGGAGCCTCGGATCTGGTTCGACCTCTCGGCGGTGCTGCTCGAGCGCGAGTCCGAAGGGGTTCCGCCCACCAGCCCGGAGGAGGCGGCGCGGCTCGGCGCCGACCTGCGCGACTTCGGCTTCGAGCGGCTGCTGTTCGCAAGCGACGCGCCGGTCTTCCACCCCGACGACACCGCCCGCCTGCTCGTCGAGCGCGCCGGCCTCACGCCGGACGAAGTGGCGGACCTGCGGGCCCGCGCGCTCCCGGGGCTCTTCCCCGACTGAAGCCGGGCGCGCTCCGGTATCGTCGCGGCATGCTCGCCTGCTCGCATCTCGTCCTCGCCAGCGCCGACGTGCCGCGCATCGCCGCCTTCTTCCGGGCCGCGTTCGACCTCACGCCGCACTTCGAGAACGCCGAATTCGCCGAGTTCGTCCTCCCGTCGCGCTTCCGCGTCGCCTTCTTCCTGCCGGCCGGCGCCGCGGCGCGCCACTTCCGTGCCGAGGCGCCGCGCGATGGCGGCGCCATCGGCGTCACGGTGGCCGACGTCGACGCCTGCCACGTCCGCCTCGCCGCGCTGGCCGATCGGCATCCGATCGGACTCAGCGGACCGCCGAAGGATCACCCCTGGGGGGAGCGCAGCTTCCTGCTCACCGACCCGGACGGCAACCGGTGGGAGGTCGCGCAGTCCCCCTCTTCCGACGGCATGCTGCGGGATCGCTGAGCGGTGTCAGAGGGCTCGGCCGGCCCGCGCGGCCAGCGCCTCTCCCGGGGGGCCAGCGGTCGCTTCGAGTGCGAGCAGGGCGCGCTTGCGCGCGAGGCCTCCCGCGTAGCCGGTGAGGCTTCCGTCGGCGCCGATCACCCGGTGGCAGGGGACCACGACGGCGAGCGGATTGCGCCCGTTCGCCGCGCCGACGGCACGCGCCAGGGCCGGATCGCCGAGCTCTTCGGCGATCTGCCGGTAGGAGCGCGTCTCGCCGAACGGGATCTCGCGCAGCCGCTCCCAGACGCGCAGCTGGAAGGCGGTGCCGCGCGGCGCCAGCGGCAGCTCGAAGCGGGTGCGCCGGCCGGCGAAGTACTCGGCGAGCTGGCGACGCGCCGGCGCGAGGCCGGCGTCGTCCCGCGGTCCGAGGTCGCCGGCCGCCGGCAGATTCTTCGAATCGCTGAAATCGACGTGCGAAAGGGCGCCGCCGGCGGCCACCAGGGTGAGCTCTCCGAGCGGCGAATCGACGCGGGTGTGGGTGACGTTCACGCATCCTCCTCGCCCCCCTGCCAGAGGTGCAGGGTGGCGTAGCTGCGCCACGGACTCCATGCCCGTGACCGGGCCTCCGCGCCGGCGGCGGTCAGGCCGCCGAGCCGCCGACGCACCACGAGGTCCTCCTTCGGAAAGGCGTCGGGCCAGCGCAGAGCGCGCAGGGCGACGTAGTGCGCCGTCCAGGGGCCGATACCGGGCAGGGCGAGGAGCCGTTCGATCGTCGCCGCCGGATCGCCCCCCGCTTCGAGCCGCAGGCGGCCCGAGGCGACTTCGCGGGCCAGGGCGAGAATCGTGCGGGCACGCGCCGGCAGGATGCCGAGCGCAGCGAGCTCTCCCGGGTTCGCCGCCGCCAGCCGCTGCGGTGACGGGGTCAAGTGGGTCGGTCCCGGCTCGGACGCCGGCAGGCGCTCGCCGAACGCCTCGACCAGCCGGCCGGCGAGCGTCGTCGCGGCGCGCACCGAGACCTGCTGGCCGAGGACAGCGCGCACCGCCAGCTCGAATCCCTCGAAGGCCCCGGGCACGCGCAGCCCGGGGTGGAGCGCGAGCGACGCGCCGAGGACGGAATCCTCGCCGAGATGGGCGGCGATGCGATCCGGCCGCGCCTGCAGGTCGAACAGGTGGCGCAGGCGACCGAGCAGCGCCGGCAGCGCCGGGGCGAGCGCGCGGGAGAGCTCGACCGCCAGGGCGCGGCGTTCCGGCCGATGCCGCACCTCGATCCTGCCGCGCCGGCCGCCGAGTTCGACGCTGCGGGCATAGGCCGACGCCGTTACCCGCTCGACGCCGGCGAGGGCGCGCGGCGCGAGAAAGTCGAGCAACCGATCCCAGTCGTACGGCGGCCGATACGCCAGCTCGAGGACCAGCGCGTCGCTCGCCGGAACCGCGCCGTCCGCCTCCGTCGCCGCGCGGCGAAACCGCGCCGGCGGCATGCCGTAGCGGCCGAGAAATGCGTCGTTGAAGCGGCGCAGGCTGGCAAAGCCGCTGGCGAACGCCACTTCGGTGACCGGCAGCGCGGTCTCGGTCAGCAGCTGCTTGGCGAGCAGCAGGCGCCGGGTGAGCACCAGCTCGATCGGCGAGACGCCGAGCTCGCGCCGGACGATCCGGCGAATCTGGCG
This sequence comes from uncultured Thermoanaerobaculia bacterium, assembly GCA_964471955.1. Lineage (GTDB taxonomy): Bacteria > Acidobacteriota > Thermoanaerobaculia > Multivoradales > JAGPDF01 > JACTMI01. Next base: position 5,683 of record CAYYIK010000018.1, read on the forward strand.
CGAGCTCCAGCCGAACTGCGCCGCCAGCCGCTCGAGGCCGCCCCCTTCGTCGAGCGCGCCCTCGTCGAGCCGCTGCACGAGCAGTTCGGCGATGCGCGAGGCATCGTCGACCGGCGCCCGGCCGGGAGCCAGCTCGGGCCGGCAGCGCAGGCACGGGCGGAAGCCCGCTTTCTCGGCCACTGCGGGACTCGGGAAGAAGCGGCAGTTGGCGGCCTTCGGGGTCCTCGCCGGGCAGATCGGCCGGCAGTAGATGCCGGTCGACGTGACGCCGACGAAAAAGACGCCGTCGAAGCGCGCGTCGCGGGCAGTCAGGGCCTCGTAGAGGGCGGGGGCGTCGTCGAGCACGGCGCCAAGATAGCCCGGAGGTCGGCGCGAAACCAGCCGTTTTCGGACAGGAATCCCGAACCCGCCGGCCGCCCCCCGGCCGGCCGCGAATCAGAGCCTCTCGAAGAGCGTCGCGTCCCCCTGACCGACGCCAACACAGAGCGTGGCGAGGCCGAGGCGCGCCGGCTGGCCGGCCGCGGCGCGGCGAGCGAGCTCGTGGAGCAGAGTCACGGCGATTCGCGCCCCCGAGCAGCCGAGCGGGTGGCCGAGCGCGATGGCGCCGCCGTTGACGTTGGTGATCTCTTCCGGGATGCCGAGTTCGCGCAGCACCGCGAGCGCCTGCACGGCGAATGCCTCGTTGAGCTCGACCAGGTCGAGATCGGCGATCCCCGCGCCGGCCCGGGCGAGCGCCTTGCGGGTCGCTTCGACCGGTCCCAACCCCATGACGCGCGGATCGACGCCCGACGCCGCCGAGGCGACCCAGCGTGCCAGCGGCCGCAGGCCGAGCGCCGCGGCGCGGTCGGCCGACGTCAGCACCAGCGCCGCGGCGCCATCGTTGAGGCCGCTCGAATTGCCGGCGGTCACCGTCCCGCCCTCGCGGAACGCCGGCCGGAGCTGCGCCAGCTGCTCGAGCGAAGTGTCGAGCACGAAGTGATCGCCCTCGCGACGGCAGCGCGGATGCTCGTCGGTATCGACCCGCCGCGGCTCGCCACGCCGCTCGGCCACCGGGACCGGGATGATTTCGGCGCGGAAACGACCGGCCTCGAGCGCCGCCACGGCGCGGGTCTGGCTCTGCAGCGCGTAGCGGTCCTGCTCTTCGCGCGTGATCACCCCGCCGGCGATACCGCCGGCCGCCGAGCGCTCCTGGATATTCTCCGCCGTCTCGCCCATCGCTTCGAGCGGAAAGCGCGCCGCGAGGCGCGGATTCGGGTAGCGCCAGCCGAGCGAGGTGTCCCAGAGCGTGCCGTTGCCCGACGGTCCGAACGGCCGGGAGTTCTTCGCCAGCGAGTAGGGCGCGCGGGTCATGCTCTCGACGCCGCCGGCGACCCAGACCTCCCCTTCGCCGGTGGCGATCGCGCGCGCCGCCTGGTTGATCGCCGCCAGGCCGCTGGCGCACAGCCGGTTGACCGTCACCGCGGCGACGCGGTCCGGCAGCCCGGCGAGCAGCACCGCCATGCGCGCCACGTTGCGGTTGTCTTCGCCGGCCTGGTTCGCGCAGCCGAGGACGACCTCCTCGATCTCTTCCGGATCGACCCCGGCCCGGCGCACCGCCTCGCCCACCACGAGCGCCGCCAGATCGTCCGGCCGCACCGCCGCCAGCGCTCCGCCGTGCCGCCCGATCGGAGTGCGCACGGCGCTCACCACCACGACCTCCCGCAACTGCCTTCCGCTGCCCATCGATCTCCCGCTCTCCGGCTGTCCCCGCGCCGGTCGGCCCCGCCCGGACGCCGGGGGGCTCCCTCCGCCGCCGCCCCGATCCTACGACTCGGGAGGGCGCGGCGTCCCGTCCGCCATCGTGTCGCCGGCGCGGGACTCGCGCACCTCGAGACTGGCCGGCCCGGTGATCAGCCGCGCGTCCCGGGCATCGAGCAGCCAGTTCCAGAACCAGTTCAGCAGCACCTGCACCCGGTTGCGGTAGCCGATGAGGAAGAGGATGTGGACGCCGCCCCAGAGCAGCCAGGCGGCAAAGCCACCGGTCCGCAGGCGCCCGATCTCGGCCACCGCCTTCGCCTTGCCGATGACCGCCAGCGACCCCTTGTCACGGTAGGCGAACGGCCGCCGCGCCACGGCCGAGCCGCCGGCGCGCGCCTGCGCGGCGATCGTCCGCGCGACGTGACGTCCCATCTGGATCCCCCCCTGCGCGACTCCGGGCACCGGCCGGCCGGTGTCGGCCGACTTCGCCGCGGCGAGGTCGCCGACGACGAAGACCTCCGGATGCCCGGGCACGGCGAGATCCGGGCCGACGAGCACCCGCCCGGCGCGGTCGACCGGCACGCCGAGGGCGCGTCCGAGCGGACTCGCCTCGACGCCGGCCGCCCAGAAGACGTTGCGCAGGGGCACGAACGAGTCCCCGAGGTGAATGCCCTGGCGCGTCACACCGGTCACCTGCGAACGCAGGCGGACTTCGACGCCCATCCGCTCGAGATCCCGTTGCGCGCGGGCGCTGAGCTGCGGCGGAAACGTGGGCAGGATGCGGTCGCCCGCCTCGAAGAGGATCACCCGCGTCGTGCGCGTGTCGATGTGCCGGAAGTCCTCGGGAATCGTCCGGCCGGCGATCTCCTGGATCGCCCCTGCCAGCTCGACGCCCGTCGGTCCGGCGCCGACGATACCGAACGTCAGCTCGGCACGGCGCGCCTCCGCGCTCCCCTCGTACTCGGCCGACTCGAACGCCAGCAGGATGCGGCGCCGCATCTCGGTGGCGTCCTCGATCGTCTTCAGACCGGGGGCCAGCGGCGCCCAGTCGTCGTGTCCGAACCAGGCGTGGGTCGCACCGGCGGCGAGCACCAGGAAGTCGTACCCGCGCCAGGCCTCGCCGAGGCGCACGCGGCGGCCCTCGAGGTCGACCCCGGTCACCTCGGCGAGCACCACTTCGCAATTGCGCTGGCCCCGCAGCACCGCGCGGATCGAAGCGCTGATGTCCGCCGGAGAGAGCGCGGCGGTCGCCACCTGATAGAGCAGCGGCTGGAAAACGTGATGATTGCGCCGGTCGACCAGCAGGACGTCGACCGGCGCACCGGCGAGGGCACGGGCGGCCGCGAGGCCGGCGAAGCCGCCGCCGACGATGACGACCCGGGGGCGTCCGTCGCCCGGCCGCGGCTCAGCCACGCGGCACGAGGCGCCAGAGCTCGCCGCGCCCCTCGTCGGTCACCAGGTAGAGCAGCCCGTCGGGCCCCTGGCGCACGTCGCGTACCCGCTGCCCGCGGTCGACCAGCAGGTGCTGCTCGCCGGTCACCCGGCCGTCCGCCAGGTCGAGACGCACGAGGCGCTGGCCCCGCAGGGCGCCGATGAACAGACTCCCCCGCCAGGCCGGAAACGCCTCGCCGTCGTAGAACTGCGCCCCCGACGGCGCGATCACCGGGTCCCAGTAGTAGACCGGTTGCTCCATCCCCGCGCGCGCCGTCCGCGAGCCGCGGATCTTCGTGCCGATGTACTCCTCCCCGTAAGCCTGCAACGGCCAGCCGTAGTTGGCGCCCCGCTCGACGCGGTTCAGCTCGTCGCCGCCGCGTGCGCCGTGCTCGATCTCCCACAACCGGCCCGCGGAATCGAAGGCGGCCGCCTGGATGTTGCGGTGGCCGAGCGACCAGATTTCGGGCAGCGCCCCGCGCTCGCCGGCGAACGGATTGTCCGCCGGCGCCGTGCCGTCGGGGTGCACGCGCAGGATCTTGCCGAGGTGACTGTCGAGCCGTTGCGCCTGGGCGCGCATCCGCGTGTCGGAACGCTCGCCGAGCGTGGCGTAGAGCATGCCGTCGGGTCCGAACAGCAGGCGCGAGCCGAAATGGCTGGTGCCGTCGTAGGTCGGCTGTGTACGCAGGATCACTTGCACGTCCTCGAGTCGGCTGCCGTCCTGCGACAACCTGCCGCGCGCGACACTGGTGCCGTTGCCGCCGTCGCGCGGCTCGCTGAAGCTCCACCAGAGCGTCCGGTCCTCGGCAAAGCCGGGCGAGAGGACGAGGTCGAGCAGCCCCCCCTGTCCGCGCGCGTCGACCGGCGGCAGGCCGGCGATCGGCGGACCGACCTCGCCGTCCTGGCTCACGCGGCGGAGCCGGCCCGGCCGCTCGCTCACCAGCAGGCCGCCGTCGGGCAGGGGTTCGACCGACCAGGGGTGCTCGAGGCCGCGCGCCACGACTTCGACCTCGAAGGCCACCTCGATCGGACTCGGGCAGGCGCGCGTCTGGCCGGGGAAGGCCGGCACCTGCTCGGGCGCGTTGGGCGACCTCGTCTCGAGCGGCTGACAGGGAGGCGCGCCTCCTTCGGGCGACGCCGCCGCGGCGACCGGCAGGGTGCGCGCGGCGGGCTGACCGCAGGCCGCGAGCGCGACGGCGGCGAGCAGCGGAATGGGCGAAACGGCGGCGCGGCGGCTCGACATGACCCCTCCCCGGGTCCCGGCCGCAGGACCCGTGCCGATCCTAATCCGCCTCCGCCCGCCGCGGCGTCGCGCCGCCGCCGAGGGCCCGGAAGAGCGCGACCTGGTTGGCGCGTTCGGCGAACTGCAGGCCGACCCGGGCCTGCTGGGCCTCGTAGAGCGCGCGCTGTGCCACCAGGACGCCGAGATAGCCGTCGACTCCGGCACGGTAGCGCGCCTCGGCGAGGCGCAGCACTTCGGCCAGCGCCGCGACCAGCGCCTCGCTCGCCTCGCGCTGGGCAAGCAGCGAGCCGCGCAGCGCCAGGGCGTCGGCGACCTCGGCGAACGCGACCTGAATCGCCTTTTCGTACTGCGCCACGGCGATCTCGCGCTCCACTTTCGCGGCGCGCAGACTGGCCCGCAGGCCACCCCCGGCGAAGAGCGGTGCGTCGATCTGCGGCGCGAAGCTCCACGTGCGCGTGCCGGAGCCGAACAGGCCCTCGAGGTCGGGGCTGAGCGTGCCGAGCGCGGCGGTGAGCGAGATGCGCGGAAAGAACGCCGCGCGGGCGACACCGATCTGGGCGTTGGCGGCGCGCAGCCGGTGCTCGGCGGCGCGGATGTCGGGCCGGCCGAGAAGCACCTCCGACGGCAGGCCCGCGGCGAGCGGCCGGGTCGCGCCGGTCCGGTCGGACGCTTCCGGCAGGAGGTCCTCCCGCAGCGGCGTGCCGAGTAGCAGCTCGAGCGCGTTGCGGTCGACCGCCACCGCGCCGGCGAAGCGCGCCCGCGCGAGGCGCGCCGCCTCGACCTGGCTGTCGGCCTGGCGCAGGTCGAAGTCCGAAGCGACCCCGGCGTCCCGGCTGGCGCGAATGAGATCTCGCGAGCTCTCCTGCGCCTCGAGCGTCGCCTCGGCGAGGCGCAGATTGGCGCGGTCGGCGGCCAGCCGCAGCCAGGCGTCGGCGGTGGCCGCCACCAGCGCGGTCTCCACGGCGCGCCGGGCTTCGTGCGTGGCCAGATACTGCTCGAGGGCGCGGGCGCCGAGGCTGCGGACGCGGCCGAACAGGTCGATCTCCCAGGAGAGGAAGCCCAGGTTGACCGAGTACTGCGAGATCGTCTCCGCCTCTCCCGAGTCGGTCGAACTCTCCGGCAGCCGGTAGCGCTCCCCCGCCGCGCGCACGCCGACCGACGGCGTCCGGGCGGACCTCTCGATGCGCAGCAGGGCGCCGCTGCGCTCGACGTTGAGCGCCGCGATGGCGAGGTCCCGGTTGCCGGCGAGCGCCAGGCCGATCACCTCGCGCAGGCGTTCGTCGAGGAAGAACTCCTGCCAGGCGAGCGCCGCGGCGGGCGAGGCCGTCGCCCCCGCCTCCGGCGCGGCGACCGACGGCCACTGGTCGGCGACCGGACTGGCCGGACGCTCCCAGGACGGAATCAACGTGCAGCCGGTCAGGGCGAGGATCGCGGTCGTGCCGAGCAGGCGGCGCATCGTCAGATCTCCTCCGCCCGGAAGCCCGCGGCGGTCGCCTCGAGGTCCGGCTCCGGCCCGCGCTCGCCCCGGCGGCGGCCGAACAGTCGCTCGACGACGACGAAGAAGAGCGGGATGAAGAGCACCGCCAGGAAGGTGCCCGAGATCATGCCGCCGAGCACGCTGGTGCCGATCGCCACCTGGGCGCCGGCGCCGGCGCCGGTGGCGATGGCCAGTGGCAGGACGCCGAAGCCGAAGGCGAGCGAGGTCATCACGATCGGCCGCAGCCGCAGCCGCGCCGCCAGCAGGGTCGCGTCGATCACCGGCATCCCCCGGTCGAGGTAGGTCTTGGCGAACTGGACGATGAGAATGGCGTTCTTGGTCGTCAGGCCGAGCACCGTGAGCAGACCGATCTGGAAGTAGACGTCGTTGGGCAGGCCGCGCAACGACGACGCCACGACGCCGCCGAGCACGCCGAGCGGCAGCGCGAGGACGATCGAGATCGGCACCGTCCAGCTCTCGTAGAGCGCCGCCAGGACGAGGAAGATGACCAGGACGGAGAAGGCGTAGAGCAGGGGGGCCTGCGATCCGGCCATGCGCTCCTGGTAGGAGAGTCCCGTCCACTGGATTCCGGTGCCGTCCGGCAGCCTGCGGGCCAGCTCCTCCATCGCCTCCATCGCCTCGCCGGTGCTGTGACCGGGCGCCGGTTCGCCCTGGATGTTCATCGCCGGCACGCCGTTGTAGCGCTCGAGCCGGGGAGAGCCGTAGACCCAGCGGCCGGAGGCGACGGCGGACAGCGGCACCAGGCGGCCGCCCGCGCCGGGGACGTGCAGACGATCGAGGTCCTCCGGCAGCATGCGGAACGGGGCGTCGGCCTGGGCATAGACCCGCTTGACCCGCCCCCCCTGGACGAAGTCGCCGACGTAGGCGCTGCCGAAGGAGGCCGAAAGGTAGCGCTGCACGGCGCTGATCGGCACGCCGAGCGCCCCGGCGTGCTCCCGGTCGATGTCGACCTTGTACTGCGGCACGTCGGACATGCCGTTGGGCCGCACGCGCGCCAGGCGCGGATCCTGCGCCGCCAGGCCGAGCAGCTGGTCCCGCGCCGCGGAGAGCTGCTCGTGGCCGAGACCCGCGCGGTCCTGGAGCATGAGGTCGAAGCCCGTCGCGACGCCGAGCTCGGTCACCGGCGGCGGCGGAAACGCGAAGACGATGCCCTCGCGGATCCCGCCGAGGGCCGGCATCGCCCGCGCCGCGACCTGCCGGACCCGCAGATCGGCACGGTCGCGCAGATCCCAGTCCCGGAGCTTGATGAAGGCGAGTCCCTGGCTCTGTCCGCGGCCGCCGAATCCCATGCCGACCAGCCCCATGCTCGACTCGACCGCCGCGCTCTCCTGGTCGCGGAAGTGGGCCTGGACCTTGTCCATCACCGCCTGGGTCTGTTCGAGAGTCGAGCCGACGGGCAGCTGGATCATCGCCAGCAGCGAACCCTGGTCCTCATCGGGGAGAAAGCCCGTGGGCATGCGCGAGAAGAGCAGCGCCATCCCGCCGACGAGCAGCAGAAAGACGATCCCGAAGCGGATCGTCCGGGCGAGGATGCCCCCCACGGTCGCCTCGTAGGCACCGCGCATCCGGCCGAAGGAGCGCTCGAACCAGTGGAAGAAGGGCCGGAAGAGCGGCAGGCCGGTCTCGGAGGCCTCGTGCCCGCGGGCGATCGGCTTGAGCAGCGAGGCGCAGAGGACAGGCGAGAGGACGAGCGCCACGACCACCGAGAGGAGCATCGAGGCGATCACGGTGACGGAAAACTGCCGGTAGATGACGCCGGTCGAGCCGGGGAAGAACGCCATCGGACCGAACACCGCGGCCAGCACCAGGCCGATGCCCACCAGGGCGCCGGTGATCTCCTCCATCGACTTGCGCGTCGCCTCGCGTGGCGACAACCCCTCTTCGCTCATCACCCGCTCGACGTTCTCGACCACCACGATGGCGTCGTCGACCAGCAGACCGATCGCCAGAACCATGGCGAACATGGTCAGCATGTTGACCGAGAATCCGAACAGGCCGAGCACGCCGAAAGTGCCCAGAATCACCACCGGCACCGCGATGGTCGGCACCAGCGTCGCCCGGAGGTTGCCGAGGAAGAGGTACATGACGAGGAAGACGAGGATGACGGCCTCGATCAGCGTCTTGACCACCTCGCCGATCGCCACCCGGACGAACGGCGTGGTGTCGAAGGGATAGGTGACCTGCATCCCCTCGGGAAAGTACTCGGCCAGGTCGGCCATCGCCGCCTTGACCGCATCGGCGGTGTCCAGCGCGTTGGCGCCGGCCGCCTGGCGGATCGCCAGCGCGGCCGCGGGCTGGCCGTTGTAGTTGGCCCGGATGTCGTCGAACGCGGTTCCGAGCTCGGTCCGGCCGACGTCCGAGACGCGCACCACCGAGCCGTCGGGGTTGGTGCGCAACGGCACCGCGGCGAACTCCTCCGGCGTTCTGAGCATCGACTGGACGAGGATCGACGCGTTGAGCCGCTGGCCCGGAACCGCGGGCGAACCTCCCAGCTGTCCGGCGGAGACCTCGACGTTGTAGGTGCGCACCGCGGCGATGACGTCGTCGGTGGTCATCCCGTACTGGGTCAGCTTGTCCGGATCGAGCCAGATGCGCATGGCGTAGCCGGTACCGAAGACCTCGACTTCGCCGACGCCGGGCACGCGCGCCAGGACGTTCTCGATGCGCGAAATGATGAAGTCCGAAAGGTCGGCGCGCGTCCAGTGCGGATCGGACGTCGTCAGGCCGACGATCATCAGGTAGTTGCGCGTCGACTTGCTGACCTGGACGCCCTGGCGCTGGACGACCTCCGGCAGCATGGGCAGCGCCAGTTGCAGCTTGTTCTGCACCTTCGACCAGGCGAGGTCCGGATCGGTTCCCGGCGCGAAGGTGAGGGTCAGAAGTCCGGAGCCCGACGAATCGGCGGCGGCGCTCATGTAGAGCATCTGGTCGAGGCCGGTCATCTTCTGTTCGATAATCTGCACGACGCTGTCTTCCACCGTCTTGGCCGAAGCGCCGGGATAGAAGGCGGAGATCGAGATCGACGGCGGCGCGATCGGCGGATACTGCGAGACCGGGAGGTTGTAGATCGCCAGGGCGCCGGCGAGCATCATCGCGATGGCGATGACCCAGGCGAAGACGGGGCGATCGAGGAAGAACTTCGCCATCGCTGCGTCTCAGTTCCCCGCCGCCGGCGCGCCGCTCGCGGACGGGTCCTTCGCCGGCGTCGTCCCGACGTCCACCGCGGTGGCCGGAGCTCCCGGGCGTACCCGCTGCATGCCGTCGACGATCAGTCGATCGCCGCTCGCGAGGCCGGAGGTGACGAGCCAGCGATCGCCGAGGGCACGCCCCAGAACGAGCGTGCGCTCCTCGACCTTGCCTTCGGCGTCGAGGACGAGCGCCACGGCGTTGCCGCGCGGATCCCGGGTCACTCCCTGCTGCGGCGCCAGGATGGCGTCCTCGTCGACCCCCTCTTCGACCACCGCGCGCACGAACATGCCGGGCAGCAGGAGGTGATCGGGGTTCGGGAAGACCATGCGCAGGCTCACCGCGCCGGTCGCCGGATCGACCGTGACGTCGCGGAACTCGAGCGTCCCCTCGTGGGCGTACGGCGTGCCGTCCTCGAGCAGCAGGCGGACGCGGCTCGCCGACTCGCCGTCGATCGTCAGATCACCGCGCGCGACCACGCGGCGCAGGCGGAGCAGGTCGGCGGACGACTGGGTGACGTCGACGTAGATCGGATCGAGTTGCTGGATCACCACCAGTGGATTCGGCTGGTAGGCGGTGACCAGGGCGCCGACGGTGACGCTCGACTTGCCCGCGCGTCCGGAGATCGGCGCCCGGATCGGCGTGTACTCGAGATGGATGCGCGCGCTGGCGACCGCCGCGCGGGCGGCGGCGATCCCCGCCTCGGCCTGCAGCCGGGCCGCCTCCGCGTCGTCGACCTCCTGCTGCCCGACGGCCCGGATTTCGACCAGCTCGCGCAGCCGCTCGACGCGCGCCCGGATCGCCGGCAGGCGGGCCTCGGCCATCGCCAGCGACGCCTCCGCCTCCGCCACCGCGGCGCGGTAGGGCTCCGGGTCGATCTGGTAGAGCAGCTCGCCGGCCCGCACGTCGGCCCCCTCCTCGAAGCGGCGCTGCAGGAGGAGTCCGTTGACCCGGGGCCGCACTTCGGCGACCAGGAACGGCGCCGTGCGACCGGGCAGCTCGGTCGACAGGACGACCCGCTCCGGCCGCAGGGTCACCGTTCCGACCTCGGCCGGACCCGGCGGCGGTCCCCCCGCCGGACCGCCACCGCACCCTGCGACGGCGACGGCCGCCGCGAAGAGCCCGACGAGTGGCGTTCGAACGACAGCGGACGTTCTGGGCATGCCCTTCTCCCTTGCTGGTGAAACCATGGATTGAACTCTTCGCTCCGCCCGCTCAGGCCGCCGCGGGGGCCACGCCGGCGAGGATCACGGCGATCATGCCGTCGAGTCGTTCGTCCGACCGGCCCTCGTCGGGGTCGAGCAGGTGTCGCCGGGCGGTGATCTCGAGCGCGCCCAGCAGCGCCCATGCCACGTGATTGGGGTTGCAGGGGCGCAGCTCGCCGGCGTCGACCCCCTCCCGGACGATCTGCTCGAACACCCGGACCGACTCTTCGGCGAGGGCCCGCAGGTCACAGGCGGGGGCCGCCTCGGGCGGACCGTGGAGGATCCCTTCGACCATGCGCACCAGGTCGACGAACTGGCGCCGGACCGCGGCGTGGGCGCGGCTGAGCCGGTGGATGCGCTCGGTCGCCGAGCCTCCCGGGGCGAGCGCCCGCGCGCGGGCGGCGGCCAGCGTCGCCCGCCCCTCCTCGATCAGGGCGAGGAAGAGCCCCTCCTTGTTGCCGAAGTGATGGTAGAGCACCGGGGCCGTAACCCCCGCGGCGACCAGGATCTCGCGCACCGTCGTGGCGGCGTACCCCCTGGCGGCGAACCGTTGCGCCGCCGCGGCCAGCAGCCGCGCCCGGCCTCCCTCGCAGGCCTCTTCCACTTTTCGTTTCGTCGTCATCGGGAGGCGCGCAGCGCGACTGAAGCGGCGCTGGGCGGCCTGTAACGTACGTTATAGCGGATGCGTAGTCAACCCCGGCGCCCGGTCGGTCCGAGCGAGCCGCCGGGCGGAGCAGCCCGCGCGGACTTCAGCGGTTCCCGGCCGTGCCGTTCTGGACTTCGCCGGTCATCGGCACGAAGCGCACCGGGATGACATTGCGCTTTTCGACGCCGTTCGCGGTCTTCGTGTAGACGAGCAGGTCCTGAAAGAAGCGGCCGACCGGGATGACCAGGCGCCCGCCGACCTTGAGCTGATCGAGCAGCGGCTGCGGCACTCGGGGGGGCGCGGCGGTGACGACGATGGCGTCGAACGGCGCCTCCTCCGGCCAGCCGGAAAAGCCATCCCCGACCCGCAGCCGGACGTTGCGGTAGCCGAGAGCGGTGAGCGTCTCGCGGGCGCGTTGCGACAAGGCATCGAGGATCTCGACCGAGTAGACGTCGGCCGCGATTTCGCCCAGCACCGCGGCCTGGTAGCCCGATCCGGTGCCGATCTCGAGTACCTTTTCGTCCCCGTCGAGGGCCAGCAGGGAGGTCATCAGGGCGACGATGTAGGGCTGCGAGATGGTCTGGTTCTCGCCGATCGGCAGCGGGTAATCGTCGTAGGCCTGCGCCCGCACGGTTTCGGGCACGAAGAGGTGCCTTGGCACCTTTTCCATCGCCGCCAGCACGCGGGCATCCTCCACCCCGCGGGCCCGGATCTGGCCCTCCACCATCTGACGTCGCCGGTCGGCCAGCTCGTCCGCCCCGGCCGGCGACGCGCCCAGCGGCACCCACAGGAGGAGCAGGAGGGTGACCAGGAGGCCGGGCAGTTCCGGATGGAGGCGCATGAGCGGCGTCGCGGCGGGCATTCTGCCTGCCACGGAGTGCAAACTTCAAGCCGGGCAGGCCGGCGCGGCGCCGTCGCGACGGATCAGCAGCAGGGTCTGATCGTCCCCTTGCGGCTGGCCGGCCGTGAAGGCCTCGACCGCCGCTTCGATCGCGGCGCGCAGCTCGCCGACCGGGCGGGTGCGCCCCTCGCGCAGCAGCTCCACGAGCCGCTCGAGGCCGAACTCCACGTCGTCTCCGGCGGCAGCCTCGGTGATTCCGTCGCTGTAGAGGCAGAGCAGATCGCCGGTGGCCAGTTCCAGGCGCTCGCGGCGGAAGGCGGCGTGCGGCATCAGGCCGAGCGGCAGGCCGCCGGGGCCGAGCTGCTCGGCCGTGCCGTCGGCGCGCACGACGACGCCGGGATTGTGCCCGGCGTTGACGTAGCCGACGGCGCCCGACTCCGGATCGAGCTCGGCGACGAACAGGGTGATGAACTTGTTCGAGGTACTCGACTCGAGGATGTGCCGGTTGAGCCGCGCCACCAGCTCCGGGCCGAGCGGCATCCGCTCGAGCAGGAGGCGCAGCGACGAGTGCAGCGTCGAGACGAGCAGCGCCGCCGGGACCCCTTTGCCGGAGACGTCGCCGACCACCAGGGCGAGGCTCGGCGAGTCCGGCCGCGCCAGGAAGAGGTCGAAGTAGTCCCCGCCGATATGGCGGGCCGGGCGGTTCCAGCCAACGATCTGCCAGCCGGGGATCTCCGGCACGCTCTTCGGGAGAATCTGGCCCTGGATCTCGGAGGCGAGCTCGATCTCGCGTTCGAGGCGCTCCTTCTCGAGGGCCTGGCGATGGAGCTCGGCATTTTCGAGCGCGATGGCGGCCTGGTTGGCGAGCAGCTCGAGCGTGCGCCGGTCGGCGTCGGCGAACGGACCGACCCCGCGCCGGCTCTCCTTGTCCCCCACCACGAGCAGCCCCTTGACGACGCCATCGGAGGAGATCGGCACGCCGAGCAGATGCTGGGTTCCCGGCAGGGCGCAGCAGCTCGGCCGCGGCGCGCCCGACAGCAGTTCCCGGCCCTCCGCCGAGTCGAGCTCGATGCTCGCCTGCGCTTCGCCGCCGAACCCGCGATCGAGGCGCATCCGGTCGCCGTCGCGCAGGTAGAGCGCCGCCCGGCGGGCGTCGAGCAGCGACACGGCGCGCATCAGGATCTCCTCGCACAGTCGCTCGAAGTCGAGCGTTCCGGCGATCGCCAGGCCCACGTCGTAGAGCGCCTCGAGCTGGACGCCGCGGGTCTTGACCTCGAAGTCCCGCACCCGCAGCCGGTCGTCGAGCCGCGCTTCGCGCGCCGCGGCGCCGATCGCCAGGGCGAGCGCCGTCGCTTCGGCCGCCAGGCCGGCCGGCTCGCCTGCCGGGGACCAGGTCAGGAAGCCGCCTTCGAAGGCGAGCGCGGTGCGCGGCGGCCCCTCGAGCTGGAGCGGAAAGTCCCCCCCGGCTCCGGCGCCGGTCAGGCGGCGGGCGCCGTCCTCGTCGAAGAGGTAGACCGCCGCCCCGCCGCCGACGAAGTCGGCGAACAGCGGCAGCAGCCGGTCGAGCGCCCGGCGGCCGCCGGGGAGCACCTCGCGCGCCAGCTCGTCGAGTCGCCCGCGCAGGCCGGCTTCGCGCGCGGCGAGGTCCGGCGGCGCGGGGCTCACGGCTCGGCGAGCCGCGCCGCCGCCTCGCTCTCGTCCGGGTGAATCGAGGAGTACTGCGCGAGACCCATGATGTGGAAGGTCTTCTCGATGGTCGGGGTCAGTGAGCAGAACGCCAGCCGTCCCTCGACTTCGAGCATCTTCTCGATGATCTCGATGAGGATCGAGATGCCGATGGAGTTGATGATCCGGGTGCCCGTCAGGTTGAGCAGCAGCCGGCGATACCCCTCGTCGAGCAGGGCGTAGGCGGCGCGGGCGATCTCCTCGCCCCCCTGATTGTTGATGTACCCCTCCGTGTAGATGACGGCGAGGCCGTCCCGGCGGTCGATCGTGAGCTTGAGCCCTTCCGTCATGACCCCCGTTCCCCCTCAGCGCGACTTGCTCATGATCACGGTCGTCCCCCGCGATCCCGACTGTATCCGGACCTCGTCCATCAGACCCTGGATGATTTTAAGCCCCCAGCCCCGCTTGCGGTCACCCCTGAGCTTCTCCTCGATGCGTGGATCCTCCACGTCGCCCGGCGCGAAGCCGACGCCGTTGTCGTGCACCGTGATCTCGAGCGACTCGGGCCGCTCGGTGCCGCGGACGCGGAAGGTGATGTCGACCTTGCGGATCGCGGCGTGGCTGTGCTCGAACGCGTTGATGCAGGCCTCCACCACCGCCATGCGGACCTCGTCGACCCGATCCGGGCTCATGCCGACGAAGCCGGCGAGGGCGCTGGCGGCCTGGCTGGCCACCAGCTCCATGTCCGGCGCCATCGGAAGCACCAGGGTGACCTCCCGGATCGGCGGGGGGGAACTCATCGCGGGCGGACCGGCGATATCAGAATCCGAGGTAGAGCTCGAGCAGGAGGACGACCAGCGGGTGAATCCGGTCGGTGAGCAGGAGAGCGAAGAAACCGGCGACCGTACCGACGGCGAGCAGCCGATCGACGGGAACCTGCAGCGTCAGAGCCTGTCGGGCAGCGGTGCGAAGCATGGTCGTTCCTCCCCGCCCCCTGCCAAGGCAACCTGTCTGCCAACTCGCTCACGCCTCGCGACACCTCTCGGAACTGCAGAAAAACAAAGGGTTTCCCGGAGAATACCCGAAAGTCGTCAGAATCACCCCACCAGCGGTGCCACGACAAAATGTCCCAAGTGATCCGGCGTCGAGGTGGTCTCTTGCCCGGAAAAGGCTGATGGCGCGTGCCTCGAAGCCGATCCGGGGCACTGTGCCTCATACGGGCATTATGCCCCAGATGCCTAGAATCCCTTGCGGGAGAGCGTCTTGCGGTCGACTCCGAGGATGCGGGCCGCCTCGCTCTTGTTGCCCCGCACGTGCTGCAGGACGCGCTGAATGTGACGGCGCTCGACGCCCGCCAGGTCGAGCGGCTCGGGGCCGGCCGGGGGCGAGAGCTCCTCGGCCGACGACGAGGGGCCGATGAGCGAGCGCAGCAGCTCGACCGAAATCGTCCCGTCGGCCAGGCTGATCGCCCCTTCGATCAGATTCTGCAGCTCGCGCACGTTGCCCGGGTAGTCGTGGCCGAGCAGCAGTGCCTGCGCTTCGCGTGAGACGTGCGGCGGGGCGACCTTCTCGCGCCGGCAGAACTCCTCGACGAACTGGCGGACCAGGTGCGGAATGTCCTCGCGGCGCTCGCGCAAAGGGGGCAGTTCGAGCTCGACGCCCCGCAGGCGGTAGTAGAGGTCCTCGCGAAAGCTCCCCTCGGCCACCCGCGCCTCGAGATCCCGGTGGGTCGCCGCCACGACCCGCACGTCGACCGGTGTCGGCTCCTCGCCGCCGATCCGCACCACTTCGCGCTCCTGCAGGGCGCGCAGGAGCTTCACCTGCAGGACCGGCGACATGTCGCCGATCTCGTCGAGGAAGAGGGTGCCCCCATCGGCGAGCTCGAACTTGCCGCGCCGCGCCGAGACCCCCGTGGCGACCCCCCCTTCGATGCCGAACAGCTCGCTCTCGAGCAGCGACTCGGGCAGGGCGCCGCAGTTGAGCGCCACCAGCGGCCCCTCGCGCCCCGACAGATGGTGGATGAGCTTGGCCAGCAGCTCCTTGCCGGAGCCGCTCTCGCCGCGCAGCAGGACCGAGACGCCGCGCGGCGCCACGCGCTCGGCCAG
The DNA here is from genome assembly GCA_964471955.1 of uncultured Thermoanaerobaculia bacterium. Classification (GTDB taxonomy): domain Bacteria; phylum Acidobacteriota; class Thermoanaerobaculia; order Multivoradales; family JAGPDF01; genus JACTMI01. The sequence goes on from CAYYIK010000018.1 coordinate 21,240, forward strand.
GTCGAGCACGCGCCGCATCGCCGGGGCGTGGGCGACGATCCGCCGGCCGCCCACCTCGGCGGCCAGCTGGCCGCGCAGCACCTTGTTCTCCTCGGCCAGCCGCTCGCGCTGGCGCACCAGATTCTCGACCTGGCGGGCGCCGTCGAGCGCCACGCCGGCGAGCGCGGCCACCGACTCGAGAAAGCGCCGGTCCTCGGCGGTGAAGTCCGGATCGCCGCCACCGCGCTGCTCCTTGTCGGCCAGCGCCAGGAAGCCCAGGTAGACACCCCGGCAGGCGAGCGGCACGGCGACCAGCTCGCGGAAACGCCGTCCGGCCAGCTCGCCGCCGTGGCGCAGCAGCGGCCCGCCATGGGCGAGCAACTCGCGCCAGAGCGGTTCGGCGAGCAGATCCGACCCGGACGGACCGCCATCGGGCCAGCCCACCATGGCCACCGCCCGGCTGCCGGCGACCGGTTCGCGGGTCACCGCCACCGCCATGGCCGGATCGAGCACCAGGCAGACCCGTCCGACCAGCTCTTCGAGCAGGTCCTGCTCGGCCCGCTCGCCGTACAGGGCCAGCGCCAGGTCGTAGAGGGTCTCGAGCTGGAGGATCCGACGACGGTCGGCAAACGACGGCGCGCCGCTCACGCCGCGATTGTACGCCGGGGGGGGGGGCGCTCAGCGGCGCCGGCGGCGCGCCGGGCGCACCGGCGCGGCGGGCCCGGCGAGCGCCCGGGCGAGGAACTCGCCGGTCCGGCTCCCGGCGACCCGCGCCACCTCCTCGGGGGTACCGGCGGCGACCAGCCGGCCGCCCGCCGAGCCCCCGTCGGGTCCGAGATCGATGACCCAGTCGGCGGTCCGGATGACGTCCAGGTTGTGCTCGACGACGATCACCGTGTTGCCCTTGCCGACCAGTTTGTGGAGCAACTCGAGCAGCTTGCGCACGTCGTCGAAGTGCAGGCCGGTGGTCGGCTCGTCGAGCAGGTAGAGCGTGCGGCCGGTCGAGCGCTTGCACAGTTCTGCCGCCAGCTTGACCCGTTGCGCCTCGCCCCCCGAAAGGGTCGTCGCCGGCTGGCCGAGGTGGAGGTAGCCGAGTCCGACCTCGTCGAGGGTCGCCAGCACCCGCTCGACGGCCGGCACCTTGCCGAAGAAGTCGCGCGCCTGCTCGACCGTCAGGTCGAGAATCTCGGCGACGTTGAGGCCCTTGTAGCGCACCGCCAGCGTCTCGCGGTCGTAGCGCCTGCCGCCGCACACCTCGCAGGTGACGTAGATGTCCGGCAGGAAGTGCATCTCGATCTTGATCTGCCCATCGCCGCCGCACGCTTCGCAGCGCCCGCCCTTGACGTTGAAACTGAAGCGCCCCGCCTGGTAGCCGCGAGCACGCGCCTCGGGGGTCATCGCCAGCAGGTTGCGGATCGGGTTGAAGACGTTCGTGTAGGTCGCCGGATTCGAGCGTGGCGTGCGCCCGATCGGCGACTGGTCGATGGCGATCACCTTGTCGAGGTGCTCGAGGCCGCTCAGCCGGTCGTGCTCACCCGGACGCTCGCCGGCGCGGTAGAAGTGCCGCGCCAGGGCGCGGTGCAGGATGTCGTTGACCAGCGACGACTTGCCGGATCCCGAGACGCCGGTCACCACGGTGAACGTGCCGAGAGGAAAGTCGACGGTCAGGTCGCGCAGGTTGTGATGCCGCGCCCCTTCGACGGTCAGTCGCTTGCCGCTGCCCTTCTCCCGGCGCACCGGCGTCGCCACCGCGAGCTCGCCGCGCAGGTAGCGGCCGGTGAGCGAGTCCGGGTGGGCGGCGACCTCGGCGGGCGTGCCCTGGGCGACGATCCCGCCGCCGTGGATGCCGGCACCCGGGCCGAGGTCGATCACCCAGTCGGCGGCGCGGATGGTGTCTTCGTCGTGCTCGACGACCAGCACCGAGTTGCCGAGGTCGCGCATGCCGCGCAAGGTGGCGAGCAGTCGTTCGTTGTCGCGCTGATGCAGGCCGATCGACGGCTCGTCGAGGACGTAGAGCACGCCCATCAGCTTCGAGCCGATCTGCGTCGCCAGCCGGATACGCTGGCTCTCGCCCCCCGACAGGGTCGCCGAGGAGCGGTCGAGGGCGAGGTAACCGACGCCGACGTCGTCGAGAAAGCGCAACCGGTCGGAGATCTCCTGCACCACCTTGCCGGCGATCGTCCGTTCGCGCTCGGAAAGGTCGAGCCCGGCGATGACGCCGCGCAGCTCGCCGACCGGCATGGCCGAGAGGCGGTCGATCGAGCGCCCCCCGACGGTGATCGACAGCGCCTCGGGCTTGAGCCGCCGCCCCCGGCAGTCGGGGCAGACCTGGATCGACATGTACTTTTCGATCTCGCCGCGGACCAGCGCCGAGTCGGTCTCCCGGTAGCGGCGCTCGAGCATCGGGAGGATCCCCTCCCACTTGCCCTCCCAGGAGTACTTCGACTTCTTGCCGGCCAGCTCGAAGGTCAGCTCCTGGTCGCCGTGCCCCTCGAGGATGGCGGCCCGGGCGCGCGCCGGCAGCTTCTTCCAGGGCGTCGCCAGCGAGAACTTCATCGCCCGGGCGAGGGTGCGCAGCATCTGCAGGCGCCACGACTTCGAACCGGGCTGGAAGAGGGCGAGCGCGCCGTGATCGATCGAGCGCTCGGGGTCGAGGACCACCTTGTCGCGGTCGACCGCCATCAGCGTGCCGAGGCCGGAGCAGGTGCCGCACGCCCCCCAGGGGCTGTTGAAGGAGAACAGGCGCGGGGTGATCTCGGAGAGGCTGGTGCCGCACGCCGAGCAGGCGAATGACTGCGACAGCATCTCCTCGGCGAGCCCCTCCGGCGCGGCGAGGACCAGGCCGGAGCCCACGCGCAGCGCCGTCTCGAGCGAGTCGGACAGCCGCTTCTCGAGGCCGGGACGCACCACCAGGCGATCGACCAGCACGTCGATCGAGTGCTTCTTCTGCTTGTCGAGGGCCGGAATCTCCTGCGACAGGTCGACGATCGCGCCGTCGATGCGGGCCCGCACGAAGCCCTGCCGCCCCATCTCGGCGAGCTGCTTGCGGTACTCCCCCTTCTTGCCGCGCACGTAGGGCGCATAGAGCCAGAGGCGCGTCCCCTCGGGCAGCGACAGCAGCCGGTCGACCATCTGCTGCACCGTCTGGGGGCGGATCTCCTGGCCGCAGTTCGGGCAGTGCGGCACGCCGATCGAGGCGTAGAGCAGGCGCAGGTAGTCGTGGATCTCGGTGACGGTGCCGACCGTCGAGCGCGGGTTCTTCGACACCGACTTCTGCTCGATCGAGATCGCCGGCGAGAGGCCGTCGATCGAATCGAAGTCCGGCTTCTCGACCTGGGGGAGGAACTGCCGCGCGTAGGCGGAGAGCGACTCGACGTAGCGTCGCTGCCCTTCGGCGAACAGGGTGTCGAAGGCGAGCGACGACTTGCCCGACCCGGAGACCCCGGTGATCACCACCAGCCGGTTGCGCGGGATCGACAGGGAGAGGTTCTTGAGGTTGTGCTCGCGGGCACCGCGAACGACGATCTCGTCCATCGGACGGGGGACTGTAACACCGCAGTGGCGGCCATTCCCCTGTCAGCCCCGGCCCGGCGTTTCCGTTCTCGCCGGCAGGGAAGGGCATCCACCCGCTACCTGTTACGCTGGCGCCGCTCACCCTCAGGTTGGAGGATTCATGCGAATCGCCTCGCGTCGTCGCGCGCTCGTCGACCGCATCCTCGTCGGATCGGCTTCGCTCGCCCTGCTGTCGGCCCTTGCCTGTTCCGGACCCGGCACCGGCGACGCCGCGCCGGCCCTGATTCACCTGACCGACCTGCTGGGCGAGGCGGGCGCCGGCACGCCCGCCTCGGCGGCCTCCGGTCCGGAGGGGCTCGAGTGGAGCTTCGCCGAGCCGCGGCCGGAGTGGCACGCCGCGACGGACCGGCCGGGTGGTCCACCGCTGTCGCCGGTGCGCACCACGCCGCTCGGCGACGCGCTCCGCCTCGAGTTCCTCCCCTCCGGCTTCGGCGAAGCGGGGTTCGTCTACGCCGCCTGGCAGGTCGACCTGCCGCCCGAGCCGGAGCGGCACGCCGCCGAGTTCGACCAGCTCGCCTTGCGCGCCCGCTGTCGCGGCCGCCTGGGCGGGATCGCGGTGGCGTGGAACGTCGAGGAGGATGGGGCGATCCCCCACCCGCGCACCTTCTTCCAGGGCTCGGGGCGGGCCCAGCCGGTCTTCAGCGACGGTTCCGAGCAGACCTATCTGCTGCCGCTGGCGCCGCGCCCGGACGGCGGGCAGGACGCGGTGCTGCGCAATCTCGCGCTGCTCGCCGTCGGTCCCGAACCAGCGGCCCTCGAGGTGCTGTCGATCCGCCTCGTACCGCGAGGCGCCGAGTTCGCCGCCTCGCCGGGCGAGCGGCCGGTCACCCGCGACGGGGTGACCCGCGAGACGCTCCACCTGCGCGCCCCGGGCAAGGTCGCCCTGCGCGTCACGCTCCCGGCCGCGGCCCGCCTCGACCTCGGGCTGTCGACCCTGCCCGGAGACACGGTCACCGCCCGCATCCGGGTCGTTCCGGCCGACGGCCCGGCGAGCACGGTGCTCGAGGAGGAGATCGCGGACGGCGAGGTCTGGGCGCAGCGGCAGGTCGACCTGGCCGCCTGGGCGGGGCGCCGGGTCGAGATCGAGCTCGCGGCGGAGGCGGCACGGCCCGGCGCGGTGGCGCTGTTCGGCGCCCCGGTCCTCTCGGGCGCCGGCGCTGCCGGGAAGCCCGACGTCGTCTTCTACGTCATCGACGGCGCCGGTGCCGACCTGATGAGCGCCTGGGGCTACAACCGCCGCACGACGCCGAACCTCGAGCGGCTCGCGGCCGAGGGGACCCTGTTCGAACACGCCTATTCGAACTCCACCTGGACCCAGTCCTCGACGGCGTCCTTCATGACCTCGCTCCACCACAGCGTCCTCGGCGGCCTGCGCCGGGGCATCCACTCCACTCCGGTACCGAAGGCGGCAACAACGATGGCCGAGCACTTCCGGCGCGCCGGCTACCAGACCTCCGTCTTCACCTCCAACCCCAACGCCGGCCGCGCCATCGGTCTCGAACGGGGGGTCGACTGGATGCGCGACACCGACACCGAGCACCACTCGACCTCGTCGCGCGACCTGCACGAGGAGTTCTGGAGCCATCGCGACGTCTACCCGGGTCGTCCGTCGTGGACGCACTTCCAGACCACCGACGTGCACGAGCTCAACGAGCCGAGCCCGCCCTTCTCGGGCCTCTTCGTCGGCAAAGCGGAGCGGGACCGCCTGGCCGAGCTCGACGAACGGCTCTGGGGCGCCATGGAGGCCGACTTCGGGAGCGCCGGCATCGTCGAGCTCTACGACCGCGGATTCGAACGCACGCAGATCGACCGCGGCGAGTACTACGAAATCCGGCGCGGCCTCTACGACGAGACGATGGCCCACCAGGACCACCAGCTCGGCGCCTTTGTCGAGCGGCTCAAGCGGTCGGGGCGGTGGCAGAACACTCTGCTGATCATCGCCTCCGACCACGGCCATCCGGCGGGAACCTTCGCCCGCTTCGGCCGCGGACAGTTCGATCCGCAGCCCGAGCCCTGGCAGGGGGCGCTGCTGGACGCCTATTCGACCCGCATTCCGCTGCTCTTCGTCTGGCCGGGAAAGATCCGCGCCGGCCAGCGGATCGCCGACCCGGTGTCGATGATCGACGTCCTGCCGAGCCTGCTCGACCTGCTCGACCTGCCGCGCCCCGAGATCCTCCAGGGTCAGTCGCTCGCCCCGCTGTTGCGCGGCGAAGCGATGGAGGTACGGCCGGTGATCTTCGACGAGTTCCGGGTCGACGCGGCGAGCGGCGAGATGGTCGGCAACCTCGAGATCCTCGATGGCCGCTGGGGGGCGTCCCTCGAGATCGGCCCGCTGAGCGCCGGCGCGGATCCGGCGCTCGGGCGCCACGAAGTGCCGGCCGGCGGCCGCTGGGGCGCCCACCACCGCTGGTTTCCGGAGGTGCCGCGCCTGCTGCTCTACGACGTCTGGAACGACCCGTTCGCCCGCCACGCGGTCAACGACCAGCACCCGGACCGGGTGCGGCACTACCACCGCCTCCTGCTGCAGTACTGGGAGGCCCACCAGGCCCTGGCGGGCCGCTTCGGCGAAGCCGCCGAGGTGGCGCTCGACGCCCGGCAGCTCGAACAGCTCAAGGCGCTCGGCTACCTGCAGTGAAAGCGGCGGGTGCCGGCGGCGTTCAGTCGCGTTCGCCGGCCATGGCGCGGCGGGCCTCGCGGTCGAGCTCGCGACGGCGCTCGGTCTCGCGCTTGTCGTGCATCTGCTTGCCCTGCACCAGGCCGATCTCGAGCTTGATCCGGCTCCCCTTGAGATAGAGCGACAGCGGGACGACGGTGAAGCCCTTGGCGCGGGCGCGGCCAGCGAGGCGGTCGATCTCGCGCCGCGACAGCAGCAGCTTGCGGTCGCGCTCGGGGGGCGGATTGTCACGCGAGCCCGGCTCGTAGCCGGTGATGTGGACGCCGACCAGCCACGCCTCGTTGCCGCGGAAGTCGACGTAGCCCTCGCGCAGCTGCACCCGGCCGGCGCGGCACGACTTCACCTCCGTGCCGGTCAACACGAGCCCCGCCTCGAGGCGCTCGAGCACGTGGTAGTCGTGCAGAGCCTTGCGGTTGGCGGCGAGCGGGCGAACGGTGGGCGGCTTCTCGGACAATCGGTCTCCCCGGCGGGTGGCCGCGGGCGCGCCTTGCGCCGCGGAAGGCGAATGCTACAGTTTCGCCGCCCATGCGAGCGCTTCCGGCCCTGCTCCTCGGCGGAGGACTCCTGCTGTCGCTCCCCGCTCCCGCCGCGGCGACCGGCCCGGCGATCGAGGACCTGGCGATTGCCCTCAGCGGCGTCCAGGTGCTCGCCAGCTTCCGCCTCGAGGGGGGGTTCTCGCCGCAGCTGCGCGAACGTATCGACAGCGGTCTGCCGACCGGCTTTCTCTTCGAACTCGAGCTGGCGCGCGACCGCAAGCGCTGGTGGGACGAGGTACTCGACTCCACGCGCATCGAGGTGGTGGCGATGTTCAACGCCGTCACCCGCGAGTACCTGGTCAATACCAAGCACGCCGGCAAACTGATCGACAGCCGCACCCTGCGCGATCCGGAGGAGCTCGAGGAGGTGATGAGCCGATTCGCCGCGGTGCCGGTCTTCGTGCTGCGTGGCGCGACGCGTCGCGAGCGCTATCTGGTGCGCGTGCGCGCCGAGCTGGGAACCGACAACCTGCTCGGCTTCGTTCCGGTCATGCGCTCCACCGACTGGGTCGAGTCGAACAAGGTCCGCCCGCGGGATCCCTGACGGGGGACGCCTGGACTTCCGCGCCGAGATCGCTCGCCGCAGCCGCGATGCCCGCTGGGTCGCGGCGGTGCTCGGCGTGCTCTTCGCCGTCCTGACCGGGCTCTACTGGCTGGTTCAGCGCGGCCGCGACCTGCCGGATACCCTGGTCACCAACCGGGTGCTGCTGTTCGCACTCTGGTACCTGATCGTCGTCCTCATTCTCGTCATCGGCTTCGTCCTCGCGCGCAACCTGTTCAAGCTGTGGATCGAACGCCGCCAGCACGCCCTCGGCACGCGCTTCAAGACCAAGCTGGTGGCGACCTACATCGGCCTCTCCCTGGCGCCGGTACTCGCCCTCTTCCTGTTCGCCAACGAGCTGCTGCAGGGCTCGATCGACCGCTGGTTCTCGGCCTCGGTCTCCGGCGTCCTCGAGCAGGGCAACTCGGTCGCCCAGGCGCTGCAGGACGCGCTGGCGGAGCACAACCAGCGCGACGCGGCGCGCCTGGCGCGCGAGCTCGAGGGGCTGGCGCTCGACGAACCGACCGGGCGCACCACCGCCTCCCGCCGCCTGGCGCGCGGCCGCGAGGAGACCGGCGCCGCCTTCGTCGCCCTCTTCGACCGCGACGAGTTCGTCCACGCCGTGGTCGATCCGGCGAGCGGGCTGGCCGACCTGCCGGAGCTCGGCCGCAGCCTGCCCCGCGAGGCGCTCGAGCGCGGCCGCGCGGTGCGCGTCCTCGAACCGCCCGGCAACCGCGGGCGGCTGATCGTCGCCGCCGCCACGGCGGGCAATCGCCCCTCCGGCCGCGCCCTGGTCGTGGTGGGCACGCTGCTCGACCCGGCCACGGCGCAGCGCAGCGAGGATCTCATCCGCGCCTTCCAGAGCTACCGCCGCATGGAGATCCAGCGCGGCGAGTTCAAGGCGAGCTACCTGCTGCTCTTTCTCCTGGTGACCCTGCTCATCCTGCTCGCCTCGACCTGGATGGGGCTCTTTCTCGCCCGCCGGCTGATGGCTCCGGTGCAGGCCTTCGCCGAAGCGATGCGGGAGATCGCGCGCGGTGACTTCGACCAGAAGATCGACGTGCCGGTCGACGAGGAGATGGCGGTGGTCGTCGACTCCTTCAACCGGATGACCGGCGAGCTGTCGCGCAGTCGTGCCGCGCTCGAGGCGGCCAACGAGGAGCTGATCGGCGCCAACCGCACGCTGGCCGAGGAGCGCGCCCTGGCGCGCGCCATCCTCGAGAGCCTCTCCTCCGGCGTCGTCGCGCTCGACGGCGAGAGTCGGGTGCTGGCGGTCAACCACGCGGCCCGCCAGATGCTGCGCCTGCGCGAGCGCGCGCCGGAAGGCGCGGACTTCGAAGCGCTGCTCGCGGGCGACGAGCGGCAGGCGCTCGCCGAGGCCGCCCGCGGGCCGCTCGACGCTGCCGGCGCCGCGCAGCGCGAGCCGCCCGCCCGCCAGGTCTCCTTTCCGGTCGGCGCCACCTGGCGAACCTTCGAGCTACGCGTCTCGCCGCTGCCCGAACCGGAAGGGACGCCCTCCGGGCGGGTGCTGGTTTTCGACGACCTCACCGAGCTCATCCGCGCCCAGAAACTGGCGACCTGGACGGAGGCGGCACGGCGCGTGGCGCACGAGATCAAGAACCCGCTCACCCCGATCCGGCTCGCCGCGGAGCGGCTGCGGATGAAGCACCGCGAGGGGGACGACGCAGGCGCCGCCGAGCTGGTCGAGCGCTCGGTCGACATCATCGTGCGCGAGGTGACCAACATGCAGCAGCTGGTCGACGAGTTCTCGCGCTTCGCCCGCATGCCGGGGCCGCAGCTCGCCGCCACGGCGCTGGCGCCGCTGGTCGAGGAGGTCACCGCCCTTTACCGGGACCTCAAGGAGGGCGTCGTCGTGCGGGCCGAAGTCGAGGCCGGGCTGGGGGAGATCTGGCTCGACGGCGAACAGATCCGGCGCGTGCTGATCAACCTGCTCGACAACGCGGTCGAAGCGACCGAGCCGCCCGGCGAGATCACCGTCCGCGTCCGCCGCAGCGGCGGCGAAGTCGAGATCGAGGTCGCCGACACCGGCGTCGGCGTACCGCGCGAGGAGCGCGAGAAGCTCTTCCTGCCCTTCTACTCGCGCAAGGGACGGGGCACCGGCCTCGGCCTGGCCATCGTCCACCGCATCGTCACCGACCACGACGGCACCATCCGCGTGGAGGAGAACCAGCCGCGCGGCACGCTCTTCCGCCTGAACCTGCCGGCGCGCGGCGCCCCGCCGGTGGCCGCGTCGTGAGGACGCTGCTGGTCGGCACGGCCGGCCACGTCGACCACGGCAAGACCTCGCTGTTGCGGGCCCTGACCGGCATCGATTGCGACCGGCTGCCGGAGGAGAAACGGCGCGGCATCACCCTCGATCTCGGCTTCGCCCACCTCGAGCGCGGCGACGCGACGATCGGCTTCGTGGACGTTCCCGGGCACGAGCATTTCCTGCACAACGCGCTGGCGGGGCTCGGCGGCGTGCGGCTGCTGATGCTGGTCGTCGCCGCCGACGCCGGCGTGCGGGCGCAGACCCGCGAGCATCTCGAGGCCGCGCGCCGGCTCGGCGTGCCCGACCTGATCGTCGCTCTGACCCGCATCGATCTCGTCGACGCCGACACCGCCGGCCTGGCCGAACTCGAGGTGAGCGAGCTGCTCGCCGGCACGCCGTGGGCGGGCGCCCCGGTCTGGCGCGTCTCGAGCCTCACCGGCGAGGGGATCGAGCCGCTCGCCGACGAGCTGGCGCGGCGGGCGGCGCCCGCCGACGCCGACCGCGCCGCCGATCCGGTCCGCCTGCCGATCGACCGGGTCTTCGTGGCGCGCGGCCAGGGGGTGGTGGCCACCGGCACTCTGGTCGCCGGAACGCTGCGCCCCGGCAACACCCTCCGCGTCGAGCCGGACGAGACGCCGGTGCGCGTCCGCTCGCTCGAAGTCCACGGCCGGAGCCGGGAGGCCGCCGGGCCGGCGACCCGCGTCGCGGTGCTGCTCGCCGGCGTCGAAGCCGGCGCGCTGAGTCGTGGCCGGCAGCTGGTCGGAGCCGGGGGCGCCCGGCCGGCGCGCCGCCTGCTGGCGCGCTGGCAGCCGATGAGCGACGGCCCGGCCGGCTTTCCCGCCTCGACCGAGGTGCGCTGCCACCTGCTCGCCGGCGAGGTCGCCGCCCGGGTGCGTTCGCTCTCGGCCGAGGAGCCCGGCCTGGTCGAGCTGCGCCTCGCCGCGCCGCTGGCGATGGCGCGCGGCGACCGCTTCGTGCTGCGCCGCCCCTCGCCGCCGGCGACGCTCGGCGGCGGCGAGATCCTCGATCCGCGCTGGCGCCGGCGGCGCGGAGCCGACGCCCGTCAGCGTGCCACCGCGCTCGCCGGCTCGACGGCCGACGCACTGGCGGTCTGGCTCGAGGACGCGCGCGACGCCGGGGCCACCGCCGACGAGCTGGCGACGCTCCTCGCGGTGGCGCCGGCCAGCGTCGCCGCCGCGCTCGCCGACCTCGCCGCCGCGGGTCGCGCGCTCGCCGGGGCCGGCCGCTGGTTCGCGCCCGGCCCGCTCGCCGCCCTCGAACCGCGGGCCCGGGCCCTGCTGACCGCGCACCACGAGCGCGAGCGCCTCGCCGAGGGGATGCCACGCGCCGAGCTGGTCCGCCGTCTGCTGTCGCGGCGCGGCGCCGCGCTGGCGGCCTTCCACCTCGGCTGGCTGGCGGCGCGCGGAGTGCTCGAGGTGCGCGGTGACGTGGTCGCCCTGCCGGGTCGCCGGCCGGAGCTGTCGGCCCGCGAAACCGGCCTCGCCGGCGAGATCGTGGCGGCCTACGAGGCGGCCGGCCTGGCCCCCCCGTCGCCGGCCGAGGTCGCCCGCCGGCTCGGCGCCGCGACGCCGGTGGTCGAGGGGCTGGTCGTTCACCTGACCCGGCGCGGGCGGCTGCTGCGCCTGTCGGGCGGCCTGGTGATCGCCGCCGCGGCCTTCGAGCGACTGCGCGAGGAGCTCCTGGCGACCGGCTGGCAGAGCTTCGACGTCGGCCGCTTCAAGGAGCGCTTCGGACTGTCGCGCAAGTTCGCCATCCCGCTGCTCGAACGGCTCGACGGCGCCGGTGTCACCCGCCGGCACGGGGACGAGCGCCGTATCGTCCGTCCGTCGGCCGCGCCGCCACCTGCCGGCTGAGACGGTCGGCTATCCTCACCGCGATGCGCGACCGGATCGATCTGCTCGCCCGCCTGCGCACTCTGCCGCCGGACGCCGCGGCGGCCCTGGTGACGGTCGTCCGCGTCGAGGGTTCGAGCTACCGGCGCGAAGGGACCCGCCTGCTGCTCGAGGGTGACGGCCGGTTGACCGGCCTCGTCTCGGGCGGCTGTCTCGAACGCGAGCTCGCCGGCCTCGCCCCCGAGTTGACGGCCGCCGGGCCCCCCCGCCTGCTCGTCTACGACCTGACCGGCGAGCAGGAGGCGATCTGGGGCTTCGGCACCGGCTGCGCCGGCCGCCTCTCCCTCTGGATCGAACCGCTGACCGCCGGGCGGCGCGCGGCCGCGACCGCCCTGCTGGCCGACCTCGTCGAACGGCGCGTCGAGCGGCGCGTGGCGACCCGCTTCGTCGCCGCCGGCGCGCTCCCGGCCGAAGGTGTCGGGGAGGGCGAGCAGATCGCCGCCCGTCTCGCCGCCCTGGCGCCCGGTGAGGTGCGCACCGATCGGCTGCCGGCCGCCGGCGGACCGCTCGGACTGCTGCTCGAGTCGCTCCTGCCGGCGATCCATCTGCTGATCGTCGGCAGCGGCCGGGACGTCGAGCCGCTGGCGGGATTCGGGCGCCACCTGGGCTGGGCGACGACGGTGGTCGAGCCGGGCTCGCCGCCGCTGGCGCGGCTGGCCGCCGAATTCGAGATCTCGCCGCGCACCGCCGTGGTCGTCGCCACCCACCGCTACCTCGACGATCTGGCGGCGGTCGAATCGCTCGTGGGCGAACCGGCCGGCTACTTCGCCCTGCTCGGCCCGGCGGCGCGCCGCGAGCGCCTGCTCGACGACCTGGCGCGGCGCGCCCCGGCGCTCGCCGAGCAGGCCGGCGCCCGGCTGCGTGGCCCGGCCGGTCTCGACCTCGGCGGCCGGGCCCCCGAGGAGGTGGCGCTGGCGATCGTCGCCGAAATCCAGGCCGTCTTCTCCGGCCGGGACGCCCGGCCGCTCACCGGAAAGCCGCCGGCGTGAGCGCCTGCGCCGCGATTCTGCTCGCGGCCGGCCGCTCGGCCCGCCTCGGTCGACCGAAGGCGGCGCTCCCCTGGCGCGGCACGACGTTGCTCGGTTGGGCGGCCGCCGAGCTGACGGCGGTCGCCTCACCGCTCGTCGTCGTCCTGGCCGCGGATTCGCCCGCCGACCGCCTGCTGCCGGCGAGCGATGCCACGCTGATCGTCCGCGTCACCGGCGGCGGACTCGGCGATTCGCTCGCCGCCGGCGCCCGCACCCTCGCCGAACGGGCCGGCACCCCGGCGCACCTGCTGATTGCCCTGGTCGACCAGCCGCTCGCCGGTCGCCGCCTCTACGCCGACCTGCTCGCCGCGGCGCGGGCCGGCGCCGGCTGGGCGGCGAGCGACTACGGAGACGGGATCCTCGGTCCTCCGGTCTGCCTGCCCGCCGCCGAACTCGCGGAGCTGGCGACGCTCACGGGCGACGTCGGAGCACGGGCATGGCTCTCCCGGCGCGCCGCCGCGGGATCGCTGGCGACCGTCCCGTTTCCCGGCGGCCGGTTCGACGTCGATACCGAAGCGGACTACGCCCGACTGCTCGCCTCGTCCTGAAGAGCGCGCCAGCGCTCGGTGAGCCGGTCGATCTCCTCCTCGACGCGGATCCGCCGCGCGCGCAGTTCGAGCGCCACCGGCCGGCGGGCGGCAAAGAGCAGAAAGGCACGGCTCTGGCGCCAGAGCGCCTCGCGCCGCTCGTGCCAGCGCAGCGCCACCCAGCCGGAGGGGAGGCCGAGCAGGCCGAGGACCACCCCGAAAGGCGCCCCCAACCCGCGCGCGGCCAGCCACCCGGCGGCCCCCCACGCCGCCGGGTAGAGGACCAGCGAGGCGAAGATCTTGTAGGTCGCCACCTGGTTGGGCTCCTCGCGTACCCGCCGCGAGATCAGCGCGATGGCCGTCCAGGGTACGAGGTTGAGCAGGGTGCCGAGTACCGCCACCGGTGAGGCGAGGAGCAGCCGCGCCGCCGTGCGCAGGCCGAAGGCGAAGCCGGCCCCCCAGCGCCAGCGCGCCGCGACCTGCTCGTCGGCGAGCCCGGTCGCGCCGAGCAATGCCTCGTACTCGCGCATCGCCGCGACCGCCGTGGCCACCTCCTCCGGATGGCGCGCGCGCAGGCGCTCGAGCCCGTCGGCGAGCGCCCGCCGGAGCTGGAAGCCGGCCGCCAGCGGTCGCCGCGCCGGCAGGTCGGAGTGGTTCCGGTGCCAGACGTCGGCGCCCCGTTCGATCAGCCGCGCGTCCTCCCAGCTCGCGTAGTTGAGCGTCACCCGGCCGAGCGCCGCGGCGATTCGCCCGGTCAGGAGGCGCACCGCCGCGGCCTCGTCCGCGCGCGCGGCGGTGAGCTCGGCCGCCGGGTCGATCGGCTCGCCGACGACCACCAGGGCGCGCGACCGGAAGCGCGTGCGCTCCTCGAAGACCAGGCCGACGGGCAGGATGCGCACGCCGAGTGGACCGAAGCGCCGTTCGGCCTCGAGCACGATGCGCGCCGCGCCGGTGCGCAGCGGCTGCAGCTGCGGCTCGTCGTGGCTGATCCCCTCGGGGAAGATCGCCAGGCGGCCGCCGGCGGCCAGGACGCGGTGACAGCGGTCGAACGTCTCGACGTTGCGCGCCGCGTCGACGCCCGGGTCGCCGGGCCGGTAGACCGGCACCGCGCCGGCGAGATCGAGCAGCCACCGGAGCCCCGGAATCCGCCAGAGCGTGCTCTTGCCGAGCAGGCGCACCTCGAGTCCGAGCGGCCCGACGACGAACATCGGGTCGATCAGCCCGTTGACGTGGTTGGCCACCACGACGAGCGGCCCGGCGGCCGGCAGGCGATCCCGGCCGACGACCTCGATCCGGCGGAAGAAGATGGCGAGTACGAAGCGGCAGAGCGCGCCGACGAAGCGGTCGAGGGAGCGCCTCATCGCGTCACCCGCGGCTCACCGGCGGGCGCGCTCCGCCTGCCAGGCCTCGACCGCGGCGAGCCCCCGTCGCTCGTCGATGGCGAACATGCCGATCCAGCCGGCGAGGAAGAAGAGCGCGGTGGCCGCCACCGCGGCGCGCTGGGATCCGCTCGCCGACGAGATCCAGCCGAAGGCGAAGGGGCCGCAGGCGTAGGCACCCTTGCCGGCGAGCCCCCAGAGGCCGAAGAACTCGCCGGCCTTGTCGATCGGCGAGAAGAGACCGACCAGGGCGCGCGAGGCCGACTGCAGCGAGCCGATGCCGAGCCCGGCGGCGAGAGCGATCCCCCAGAAGGCGCGTTTGTCGGCGGTCGCCCAGGTCGCCAGGCAGACGCCGATCCAGAGCAGCAGGGTGACCTGGATCGTCCGCCGGGCACCGAGCCGGTCCTGGATCGCTCCGAACAGGAAGGCCCCGCCCGCCGACGACACCTGGACGACGAGGAAGAGGCCGATCAGCTCCCCGGCCGAGAATCCGACCGTGCGCTCGGCGTAGACGCCGACGAAGGCGATGATGCTGGTCAGCCCCATCGAGAAGACGAAGAAGACCGCCAGGAAGCGCGCCAGCTCCCGGAAGCGGCGGATCGATTGCAGCGTCGTGGCGACGCGGCCGAAGCCGTTTCGCACGTACCAGGAGAACGGCTCGCTGCGCCGCGGGGCACGCTCGCGCAGGATCAGGAAGGTGGGCAGCCCGGCGACGAGGAAGAAGAGCGCCGTCGTCACCCAGGCGGCGCGCAGCCCCGGCAGATTCGCCTCGACGAATCCGCCGTCGATGCGCGACTTGACCAGCAGCAGCGAGGCGAGCCCGCCGAAGTAGCCGAGGCCCCAGCCGAAGCCGGAGATCCGCCCCACCGTCGCCGGCGTCGAGATCTCGGGGAGGAAGGAGGCGGCGAAGTTCTCGCCGAACGAGAAGGCGATGTTGGAGAGGACGAACAGCGCGAGCCCGAGCGCGATGTCGCCCGGGCCCACCGCGGCGAGCGAAGCGGTCCCGGCGACGCAGACCGCCCACGAGGCGAACAGGAAGTGCTTCTTGCGGCCCGACTCGTCGGCCACCGCCCCGACCAGGGGGGAGAGCAGCAGGACGATCAGGTTGGCCAGCAGGACGCCGCGCCCCCACCACAGGTCGGCGTCCGGGCCGGCCGCCACCAGGCGGGTGAAATAGACGCTGTAGGCGACGGTGACGATGACCGTCGTGTAGCTCGAGTTGGCGAAATCGAACATCGCCCACGCGACGATCTCTCGCCGGGCGACCGGCGGCGGTGCGACGCTCTCGGAGTGCAAGGCGCGCAGTCTACGTCACGGGCGCGGCCGCGCGCCGGGAGGGGTCCCTCCGGGGCGCGGCGTCGCTACTGGCAGGTGGCGAAGGCGAGCGTGTCGTTGACCGGCGCCGCCGGCGTGCTGATCGGATTCTGGTAGGTCTTGACCGTGTTGGTGAAGGTGTCGGTCACGGTGATGGTGAACTCGATGTCGGTCGCCGCCGCGTAGAAGACCCAGAACCGGTTGTTGATCGCGCAGCCGTCGAGGACCTTGATCATCACCACCCAGTCGTTCGGGTTCTGCGTCCACAGGATCCCCGACTCGCTCGAACCGAGCGGCGTGTAGAACATGTCGCCGCTGATGTACGTGCCGGGACCCGTCCGCGCCCGCCAGACGCCCTTGATCTGGAAGCGGCCGTTGCGGAACTCGGCCACCGTGCCGTCGGTCGGCAGCGCGCCGTTGCCCACCAGGATGCGCGCTCCGCCCGTGCAGGCGATCAGGCTGACGAATTCGACCGCGGTCGCCGACGAGGAGGTCGTCACCAGCGAGTAGGTCTTCGTCGGGTCGAGCGCCACGTTGGCAATGGTCGAGGTGCCGGCGCCCATCTCCCCGTCGTTGTCGGCGCCGATCAGGTGCTGCAGCGGCTGGTTGGGATCGAACGCCGTCTCGTAGAGGAAGAGCCAGCCGTTGCCGGGCGTCTGCTGGACGCTGCGGAAGGTGCAGGTCGTCGCCGCGGTGACGAGCAGGGGCTGCACGGCGTACTTGACCGTCGTCCCCGAGAGGGTGACGAGGTCCTCGTTCGGCCGGTTCATCGAACCCTCGAGCGTGGCGCCCGAGAACGAGCGCGCCGAGGCGGCGAAACCGGCCGCCGGCAGGGCGGCGAGCAGGGCGGTGGCGAGCAGGATCGGTCGGCGGCGCATGCGGATTCCGGGGTTTCCCTTCCCGGTCGGGCCGGGAGGGCGCATTTTACCCGCCGGCCGGCCGGCCTGTCGAATCGGCGCCGGACGGCCGCTTCAGGCCTTGGCGTCGAACCAGGTCGGGCCGATCCCCACCTCGGCGACCAGCGGTACCGCGAGATCGGCGGCCCCCTCCATCTCGGCCCTCGCCGCCGCGCCGACCGCCTCGGCCTCGCCGGCCGGCGCTTCGAGCACCAGTTCGTCGTGAACCGTCAGCAGCAGGCGAGCTTCCGGGTGCTCGCGTTCGAGGCGCGCCGCCAGGGTGATCATCGCCCGCTTGAGCAGGTCGGCCGCCGATCCCTGGATGCGCGCGTTGATCGCCATGCGCTGGGCGTTGTCGCGCACCGCGCGATTGGGCGAGCGGATCTCGGGCAGGTAGCGCAGGCGCCCCCAGAGCGTCTCGACGCAGCCCCGGCTGGCGGCCTGCTCGAGCGTCGTGCGCATGTACTCCTGCACCCCGCCGTAGCGGGCGAAATAGGTCTGGATGAACTGCTCGGCCTCCTTCTGCGCGATGCCGAGCTGGGCGGCGAGGCCGAAAGCGCTCATGCCGTAGATGAGGCCGAAGTTGATCGTCTTGGCGGCCCGCCGCTGGTCGGCGGTGACCAGGTCCGGGTCGACGCCGAGCACCGCCGCCGCGGTCGAGCGGTGGATGTCCTCGCCGCGCCGGAACGCCTCGATCATCGCCGGCTCGCCGGCGATGTGAGCGAGCAGGCGCAGCTCGATCTGGCTGTAGTCGGCGGCGATCAGCAGGTACCCGTCGTCGGCCCGGAAGGCGCGGCGGATCCGCTGCCCCTGTTCGGTGCGGATCGGGATGTTCTGCAGATTGGGATTGACCGAGGAGATGCGGCCGGTCGCCGCCACCGCCTGCTGGAAGCGGGTGTGAATCCGTCCGTCGGGGGCGACCAGCGCCGGCAGAGCGTCGACGTAGGTCGACTTCAGCTTGGCGACCTCGCGATGGCGCAGCAACCTCTCCGGCAGGGCATGGCCGCGCCGCGCCAGCTCCTCGAGCGTCTCGGCGTCGGTCGACCAGCTCTTCGTCTTCTTCGTACGGCGCAGCACCGGCAAGCCGAGCTTCTCGAACAGGATCACCCCGAGCTGCTGCGGCGACTGGACGTTGAAGCGCTCACCGGCGAGCTCGAAGATCTCCCGCTCGAGCGCCTCGAGCTCGCCCCCCATCTGGGCGGACATCGCGGCGAGAAACGGCACGTCGAGACGGATCCCCGTCTCCTCCATCGCCACCAGCACCGGCACCAGCGGCGCCTCGATGTCGCGGTAAACCCGCCCCGGCGTCCCCTGACCCAGCTCCTCGCGCAGGCCCGGCAGCAGCCGCGCCATGAGATCGAGCCGCTCGGCGGCCAGGGCCCGCAGCCGCTCGTCGCCGCAGGGCGGCTCCTGCCCCTTGTCGAAGCCGGCTTCGCGCAGCGAGCGCGGCTGCACTCCGAGCCGCTCGACGGCGAGCTCTTCGAACGGATGTCCGTGCGAGGAGTTGCGCAGCAGATAGGAGACCAGCATCAGGTCGAAAAGCCGGCACTTCGCCCGCGCGGCGCGCGAGGCGAGGCGCAGGACCTCCTTGAGATCGTGGCCGACCAGCTCGACCTGCGGATCGCCGATCAGCCGGTCGATCTGCCGGACCAGAGCCGCGCGGCACTCGGGGACGCGCAGGTCGACCAGCGCCGCCGCGCCGGCGCCGGCGAGCGCCACGGCGACCGGGTTCTCACCCGGCACCAGGACGACCGTCACTTCGCCGGCGAGACCGGCGGCGAAGGCCTCGACCTCGGCGGCCGAGGCGGCAGCCGCCAGCTCGGTGCGCGGCGCCGCCGTCTCGCTGCCGCCCAGCTCCTCGAGCAGGGCGCGAAACTCGAGCTCGGAGTAGAGGCGGCGCAGCGCTTCGGTGTCCGGCGGCTCGGCGCGCAGCGCCTCGGGGTGGAGCTCGATCGGCAGGTCGGTGTGGATGGTGGCCAGCTCCTTCGACAGCAGCGCCGCGGCGCGGTGCTCGAGCAACCCCTCGCGGTAGGCCTTGCGCCGGATCTCGCCGGCCCGCTCGAGCAGGCTCTCGACCGTGCCGTACTCGGCCACCAGCTGACGCGCCCCCTTTTCGCCGATCCCGGGCACACCGGGGACGTTGTCGACCGCGTCCCCCATGAGGGCCAGCACGTCCGGCACCCGCTCCGGCGGCACCCCCCACTCCGCCTCGACCGCCGCCGCGTCGTAGATCTTGTTGCGTCCGGTGTGGAAGAGCGTGACGCCGGGCCCGACCAGCTGCAGCAGATCCTTGTCGGCCGACACCAGGACCACGTCGTATCCGGCGGCCGCCGCCTTGCGCGAGAGCGTGCCCATCACGTCGTCGGCCTCGTGACTCTCGAGCTCGACGAGCGGGATGCGGAACGCCTCGATGGCGCGCCGGATGTAGGGAATCTGGGCGATCAGAGCGTCCGGCGTCGGCGCGCGATTGGCCTTGTAGTCGGCGAACTTCTCACTGCGTGCCGTCGGCTCGCCGAGGTCGAACGCGACGCCGATGAGATCGGGCTTCTCGTCGCGCAGCAGCTTGCGCAGCATCTGCACGAAGCCGAACACCGCGTTGGTCGGCTCGCCCTTCGAATTGGTCAGGTCGCGAATCGCGTAGAAGGCGCGGAAGATCGTGTGGTAGCCGTCGATCAGCAGGAGCCGGGGGCGCGCGGACACGCGACGAGCCTAGCAGCGCGCTCACGTAGACTGGCGGGGTGCCCGGGCGGAGCCGCGGCGGGAGGGAGCGATGCCGGAGTTGCCACTGACGGGAATCGGTTCCTGGATCCTCGCGGGGCTCCTCGCCGGGGTCCTCGTCCGCCTCCTCCCCGGTCCCCGGCGCGGCTGTCTCGCAGCGGTCGCCGTCGGCCTCGCCGGCGCCCTCGCCGGCGGCCTGGTCGCCACCCTGCTCGGTTTCGGCGGCATCCGCGCCTTCGACGTCCGCGGCTTCGTCGTGGCCACGCTCGGCGCCGTCCTGCTGCTGCAGCTCGCGGCTCTGCTGCGCTCGCCGCCGCGCGGCGACCGCCGGCACCGGGGCTGAGCGCGGCTCAGCCGGCGCGGCGGGCCTGCGCCAGCAGGTGGGCGAGCTCGGGCAGGATCAGGCGGTCCATCGCCAGCGCCAGCGCCGCCGGTGCGCCGGGCAGCAGGAAGATCGCCCGCCCGCCGGCCACTCCGGCGGTGGCCCGCGAGAGCATCGCCGCGGCGCCGATCTCGGCGTGCGAGAGGGAGCGGAAGAGCTCGCCGAAGCCCGGCAGCTCCTTGTCGAACAGCGGACGCACCGCCTCGATCGTCACGTCGCGCGGTGCCACGCCCGTGCCGCCGGTCACCAGGACGGCATCGACGGCGCCGTCAGCGATCGCCTCGCGCACGGCGGTGCGGATGGCGTCGATTTCGTCGTGCACCAGAGTCCGCCGCGCCAGCCGCGCGCCGGAGGCGGCGATCCGGGCGGCGAGCAGGTGACCGCCGCCGTCGGTCGCCTCGGTGCGCGAGTCGGAGACCGTGACGACGGCGTAGCCGATCGCCCCGGCACCCGCGCCCGCCCGATGCTCATCCACCCCCACCCTCCCAACCTAGCACCCGCCGGGGACACACAAAAGG